>JBCCEW010000012.1 GCA_039030075.1 Myxococcota bacterium
CGTCAACCGCTAACTGCTGGGCTTGGCACCCCCTACCTTGTGTTTTGTTTGTGGGGTGCCTATGTGCTTGGGTGCGGGGTTGGGGCTGGGGCGCCCTTTGCGGGGGGGGGGGGCCCCCTGCGGGGCCGCCCCCCGACGCCTTCGGCCGGCACAAGCGATACGCCGAAGCGGCGGTCGCTCCGTTGGCGCTCAGGGCGCCGCGGGTGACGGGGAGCCGAGCAGCGGCTCTCCCTCGCGGGCAGCGATCGAGTTGTGCCGGAGCACGTCGACGCGAAAGCCGCGCTCTTCACGTTCGATGTCGCAGAAGTGATCGAGGTCGAACTCGCCCGCGGCGCACTTCTGAGAGCGAGATCTGCGCGGCCCGACGGCGTTGGCCTCCAGCATCTTCGGTAGGCGCCAGAAGGGCCGCATCGGACCGGCGCCGTTCGGAGGCCCGAGATCGTTCAGGTCGCCATGACTTCGCGGGTGTACGACCGCATCTCTCGATCCAGATCCGACCACGTGCGCGGCATTCGAGGTAGTAGGCCTGGGGCGCTCCTCCGCGTTGGCATGCCTCGGGCAGTGAGTGCTAGCCGGCCGCCGCGACGACCTTGTTGCGCTGGACGCCGAGGTCGATGGCTCCGTCGTCGGTGCGGACCCTCGCCTCGACCACGTCCCCCGGCCGCAGGCGCTTCGGGTTGTTGGCGGCCACGCGCCGGAGCAGCGCCTGTCGCCTGGCGGGAGAAACGATCTGGGCGACCAGGGCGAGCGGCTTCGCCGGCGCCTGGAGCGCGCAGCCGCCCGGGGTGCCGGTGGCCAGCAGATCGCCGGCTTCCCAGTCCTGGAGACCCGAGAGCTCGGTGAGGCTGGGGGCGGGTTTGTGGACCATGTCGCTCGCGAGCGAGTTCTGTCGCTCCTCGCCATTCACCGAGAGCTGGAGCCGCAGCTCGTCGAAGCGCGCCAGTTCATCGGCGGAGACGAGGGTCAGGAACGGACCCGCGGGCCCGAAGGTGCGGTAGCTCTTGCCCTTGTAGAACTGCATCTCCGGCAGCTGGACGTCGCGCGCGCTGACGTCGTTCAGAAGCACGAGGCCGCCCACGTAGTCGCCGAGGTTGGCGACACGCACGTCGATCGGTGCGCTCACGTCCTGGGAGAACACGAGGCCGATCTCGACTTCGTAGTCGAGGAACTCGACGTGGGCCGGCGAGACGATATCCGTCGTCGCTGGCGCCAGACAGGACGAGGCTTTGCGGAAGAAGATGTTGAAGGGGCTCGAAGCCGGGTCGATGCCCGACTCGCGCATGTGACTGTGGTAGTTGATCGCCTGGCACAGGAACTGGCGATCCGAGGTGATCGGGCACAGGACTTCGACGTCGGCCAACGCCAGCGTCTCGCCGCTCGTAGCGCCGGCGCGGGCACGCTCGGCGCCCTCGCGCATGAAGGCGCGGGTGGTGGGGTAGTCCCCCTCGAGGGGCGCTACTGCATCGCCGTCCACAATGCCCCAACGGGTCGCGCTGCCCTGCCGATACCGAACGACCTGGGTTGTCATGGGTCCTCCTGAACTTCAGCTGCGCGCGCCGCGCAGGCGCGCGCCGAGCAGGCTCGCCACGTTCTGGATCGCTTTCCAGTTCCAGCGCGCCACCAGGAACGCGGGCGTCGGCGGCGGCCCCCAGTAGTCCTGCAGACCCGCGACGTCGGCGTCGGTGGGAACGTTGTCCTCGTTGACGAGATCCGTATCCGTCCAGTGCTCGTGGATGACGCCCCACGGGCTCGACCAGTAGTCGAAGATCTGTCCACCGAAGCGGTGCCGGCCGATTCCCCAGACGTTCTTGTACTTCTTCTTCTTCAAGTACTCGTGGCCGGCCATCAGATCGTCGAAGTTTCCGACCTCGAACGCGACGTGCTGGACCCGCGCGCCTTCGTCGAGAGCGTACTGGAAGCCGACGACGTGGTGGTCGACGAAGTCCGGACCCCGGTCGAGGTGGGCGAAGCGCATCTGGGTCGTACCGTCGGGCAGGCGCACTTCATCGGCTTTGCGGAGCCCGAGGTGTGCGTGGTACCAGTCGTACACCGAAGCCGGGTCGGCGCTCTCGAGCACCAGATGCCCCAGCCGTCGCACGTGAGACGGCCCCGGACGGACGCTCGGGAGCGGTCCTGCGCGGAGGCGCTTGCCATCCATGTTGAAGGCGTGCGAGGGCGCCGGGTCGATTGCGTCGAGCGCACTCTGGCCGTGGACGACTTCGACGGTCGTTCCCTGTGGGTCGCGCAAGCGGACGACTTGGCCCCCGGCGGGTTCGTCCAGCTTCTCGATCGCGGAAGCGCCGGGGAGCTGGGCGAGCTTCGCGAGGTCGGCCTCTTCGTCGGCTTCGAAGGCGATCGCGTGCACACCGGGCGCCCCCTGGGTGAGGACGTAGCAGTGGGGGTTCGCGTCGGTGCCGCGCAGGTAGACGGCGCCGCCGGCCCGCGCGGCGACCTCGAGCCCGAACTCGAGCAGGAAGGCTTCCGCCTTCCCGAGGTCGGGGGCACCCACGCGCACATAGCTCAGCCGCTTCGCCTTGATGGTCGGTTCAGTCATGTCGGTTCTCCCAGGATGTGGGTGAGCGCGCTTTCGAGCGCCGTTCGCGGCGCGTCGGGAAGGGTGGGGGCTCGCCACGCGACGTGCTGATCGGGACGGATCAGCAGCGCTCCGTTGGAGTCGAGGCCGCACGTCGTGCGCCAGCCGTCGTCGGACCGTTCGTCGTCGGAAAACTGGAAGTCGTTCCCCATCCGAACCAGCCGAATCGGAACGTCGCCGGCCTCGACGATGGCGTCGGCCCAGGCTTCGTGCGCTCCCACGCTCAGCAGGGTCAAGCCGTCGCCCTCGATCAAGTCGAGGGTCGAGCGGCGCTCGCCGGCGACGTCGATCCAGGCGTGGGGCAAGCGCGCCCCCGGGTGTGCCGTCGGCACGTAGTCGCGGGCGGACTCGAGCTTTGGCGGGGTGCCCTCGGGCACGAGCGCTCCCGCACCGTAGATGTAGCCGAGCTGCAGCCCGAGCATGTCGAAGTGCTCGGCCTGTTCCTGCACCGCCACCTCGGCTGCGGCGCGCGTTTGCGGGTCGGCGAGGGCGGCCTCGATGCGCGCACGCGTCGGCTCGGTGTCGGTGCCCAACGCCTGGGGCAGCAGCACCATCTTCAGCGCGTTCTTTAGACTCTGTTGGGTGTTCTCGTGGGCCACGGGCAGGCGCTCGGCGGCGTAGGTGTCGAGGAGCGCGGGCGGGGCCCAACCGTCCTCGACCGCGCAGAGCTTCCAGGCGAGATTGTGCGCGTCCTGGAACCCACTGTTCAAACCCAGGCCTCCCGTCGGGGGGAAGCGGTGGGCCGCATCGCCGGCGAGGAAGATCCGCTCCTTGCGCATGCCGTCGGCGACCTGCGAGCTCATGTGCCAGCTGCCCTTGTGCAGGATCTCGAGCGGGACCTCGCATCCGATGGCGTTCGACACGAGTTCTCGGCAGCGGGCGTCGTCGAAGTCGTCCTCGCTCTCCGCGTCCGGGTCGAAGCCGTGCATGAACACCCACTCGCGGTCGATGTCGTGGGCGATGAAGGCACCGCGGACCTCGGGATCCATCACGAAGTGGAGAACGCCCGGACGATCCCGGACGATCTCGCGCAGATTCGCCCCGAAGTGGATCATCAGGAAGCTCTCGAGGCGCGGCGGGCCCTGCATCTCGATGCCGAGCGACCGACGCACACGGCTGCCGGCACCGTCGGCCGCGATCACGTAGCGGCTGCGGACCTCGTGGCGTTCACCGCTGTCGAGGTCGCGCAGGGTCGAGCTGACCCCGCTCGCATCCTGCCGGCTCTCCTCCCACTGCCAGCCGTAGCGCAGGTCGATGTTCGGCTCCTTGCGGAGCGCCTCGACGAGGATCGGCTCGAAGCGGTGTTGGGAGAGGTTGCGCAGCGGGGTGGGCGTGAACCGCAAGCATTCTTCGCCCTGCCGCTCGAAGGGCAGGTGGCCGATGGACTCTCCGGCGAGACGCGTGACGAAGCGGACGTGGCCCGCGTCCTCTGGTCGTTTGCAAGCCGCCTCGACGGCGGCCATGTCGAGTCCGGCCTGACGACAGATCTCGAAGGTTCGCGCGTTCACCACGTGTGCGGCGGGTGCGGTCTGGGGGCCGGCGCGTCGCTCGGCCACGAAGCACCGGCGCCCTCGATGCGCCAGCAGCAGAGCCTCGATCATGCCGACGGGGCCGGCACCCACGACGAGGAAGGGAACCTCGAATTGTGCCATGACGTCTCCTAGATCAGCCCGGCGTAGCTTCCGCCGTCGAGCTGCAGATTCTGTCCTGAGATGAAGCCGGCCTGAGCGCTGCACAGGAACGCGCATGCGTCGCCGAACTCTTCGGGGCGGCCGAGGCGACCGGCCGCGATCGTGGCCTTCATTGCGTCGTAGGCCTCTTCGAGCGTGATCCCACCGAGCTTCGCGTGCAGCTCGGCCATCCCGCGTTGTCGCGCCGTGTCGATGCGTTCAGGCAGCAGGTTGTTGATCGTGACGTTCGAAGCGGCGACGTCGTGAGCGAGGGCCTTGGACATCGACGTGAGACCGGTGCGTGCGCCGGTGGAGAGCCCCATCGGTGCGCGCGGCGTCTTCACCATCGCCGACGTGATGTTCACGATGCGTCCGAAGCTGCGTTCGCACATGCCTTCGAGCACGGCCCGGATCATCGCGAGCGGTGCGAGCATGTTGGCGTCGAGGGCCGCGAGCCAGGCCTCGCGATCCCAATCGGCGAAGCGGCCGGGCGGTGGGCCGCCGTTGTTGTTCACGAGGATGTCCGGCGCCGGGCAGGCGTCGAGGAGCGCCCGCTGGGTGGTCTCCGCTGCGATGTCGCCGACCACCGTCTCGACCCGGACGCCGTGAGCCGCGCGAATCGCTTCGGCGGTTTCTTTGAGGGTGCCCGCGTCGCGACCGTTCAGCGTGACGTGGACCCCCTCGCGTGCCAGGGCCTCCGCGCAGGCGCGACCCAAGCCGCGGCTCGATGCGCAGACGATGGCCTGGCGGTCTCGAATCCCAAGGTCCATGGGGGGAACTCCTCGTGTGCGCACGTGCTTCGAAGCCCCTTCCGCGGGCTCGGGCAGCCAGTATCCCCATAATTGGGACTATTGTCAATATTGGGAATGGCGTCGTTTTGGCCTAGGCTCTCCCCATGCCCGACACCTCTGGAGCCCGACGCACCCGGGGCCACAAGAAGAAGGAGCGGACGCGCCGCCAGCTGGTGGAGGCGGGACTCCGCGTGCTCGCGTCGAAAGGGCAGGGGCTGACCGTGAGCGACGTCGTGGCCGAGGCCGACGTCTCCAACGGCACCTTCTACAACTACTTCGCCGATCGAGAGGTGCTGCTCGAAGCACTCGCCGAGCACACGGCCCTCTCGTTGGCGGCTGCCGCCGCTCGTGAGCCGATCGAAGACCCGGCCCGTCGTTTCGCCATGGCCACGACGCGCGTGCTGCTCCACGCGCGCGAGGACGAAACCTGGGCCCGGGTGATGCTGCGCCTGCTGGGCCGGCCGGGCTCGGGTATCGAGCTGGCGCGCTATCTGCGCGAAGACCTCGCCGACGGCGCGGCGAGCGGGCGCTTCGATTTCGCGCCGGAGCCGGGTCGCTCGGGAGCCGACGGCGTCTTGCCCGACGACGCGACGCTCGACCAGGTCACCGGGCTGGTGGCGATGACGATCCGCCGCATGGTCGAGGGCCACGCCGCTCCCGACGCCCCGGAGCAGGCCGTGCAACGCGGACTTCGCGCCCTGGGAGTCGATGCCCGCGAGGCCGCCGCGCTGGCGGCGGATGCCGCCGCCGCCGCGCGTCGCACCCACGCCGACTGACAGCCGGGCGCGTCCGTCGGCCAGACGCCGGGTGCTACACCTCTCGGACCCGCTCCCCGCTCGCGAGAGCCGGAGGAACACGAAGAGGTCCGTCCGCGTGCAGTTCAGTCTCTCCACCCAGTTCACGAACACCGCCGACTTCCTCGAGCTGGCGCCCGTCGTCGAGTCCCATGGCTACGGCGAGATGGTGATGGGTGACCACCTCGTCTACCACGAGCAGATCGCGTCGAAGTATCCGTACGGAAAGTCCGACGAGCGCATGTGGCACCGCGAAACCGAGTGGCCCGACGTGTGGGTGGCCTCGGGCATGATGGCGGCGGTCACCAAGACCCTGCTCTTCAGTCAGGCCGTCTACGTCCTTCCCCAGCGCGACCCGGTGCTCGTGGCGAAGGCGGCGGGCACGGCCGCGTTCCTGTCCGGCGGTCGCATGCGCATCGGCGTGGGCCTCGGTTGGACGCGTGAAGAGTTCGAGCTCGTGGGCGTTCCCTTCGAACGGCGCGGTGCCCGCACCGACGAGATGATCGAAGTCATGCGCAAGCTGTGGACCGGAGACACCGTCGAGCACCACGGCGAGTTCTTCGATCTGCCGCCGATGACCATGCGTCCTCCGGTCGAGGGCGGAGTCCCGATCGTCATTGGCGGCATCTCGAAGCCTGCGATGCGTCGCGCGGCGCGCCTGGGCGACGGTTGGGCCCCGGCCTACCTGACGGTCGAGCAGACCCGGGCAGGCCTGGAGGAGATCGCCGCGATGCGCGTCGAGGCCGGGCGCAGCGGTCCCTTCGAGGTCTGCACGGCTTGCGTGGATGCCTTCGACCTCGATGGCTACCGGCGCATGCGCGACGCCGGCGTGACCTTCGCCACCACCGCACCGTGGGTGCTCTACGGAAAACCGCTGATCGACCCGCCGCGCGACGTCGTGTTCGACAGCGTGCGGCGGTTCGCCGACGAGATCATCGCCAAGCTCTGAAGGCGACTCGCCGACCCTCTTAGAGGGTGTTGAAGCCGGGCACGAAGCAACCCGCGGTGGCGCCGCCATCCACGGGAAGGTCGACTCCCGTGCAGTGTCGGCTGGCGTCGCCGGCGAGGAAGGCGATGGCGTCCACGATGCTCTCGATCGGGGCCGAGCCCGGAATGCCCCGGTTCTCGTTGTAGGCCAGCGTCTCGTCGAGGAATCCCATCACCTGGTCCATCCACGGCGCGTACATCTCCGGGTTGCCGCCGGCCGGGCAAACCGTGTTGACGCGAATCCCGTCGCGGCCGAGCTCGAGGGCCGCTGCCTTCGCGAGGCCGCGCAGCCCGAATTTCGAGGCGCAGTACGCGGTCAGGCCGTTCATGGCGGCGAGCGAGTCGATCGAGCCGACGTTGACGATCGAACCCGCGCCCTGCTCCCGCATGGGGGGCGCGACGGCCTGAATGCCGAGGAAGGGTCCGAGAGTGTTGACCTCGAGGAGCCGGCGGAAGTCGTGCTCGGAGGTGCGCTCGATGGCCCCTTGGTGAAGCACGCCCGCGTTGTTCACGAGGATGTCGATGCGCCCGAACTGATCGAGTGTCCGGCGGACGAGCGCGGACCACTGGGTGGCATCCGTCACGTCGTGGCGGACGAAGGACGCATGGCCTCCGAGGCGCGCCGCCGTCGCGGCGCCGGCGTCGTCGCGGACGTCCCCCAACACCACGCGCGCGCCCTCGGCGCAGAAGCGCTCGGCGACGGCCGCGCCGGTGCCGCGGGCCGCACCCGTCACGATCGCCACTTTTCCTTCGAAACCCGTCATGCCCACCTCCTCACTCAGCGCGATCCCCTTCGTATTTGCCGAAGCCTGATCTGGGCGTCGCGAAGCCCGAGACCAACGCGCCATCGTCGCATGCTTCGGCCCAGGGAGCTGCGTCGAGTCGCAAGTTCGCAGCGGTGCGGGGAGTCGCTGTATCGTGAGGCCCGCAAGCGATCGCGAGGAGCCAGGTCGAAGGCATGACGGCATGAGGACGGGGCCGAGCTATCTCGTCGCCGATATCGGCGGCACGAACGCGCGCTTCGCGATCGCTCGGGGGGGACCCGAGGGTGGGTTTTCGCTCGATCACGTACGCCGCTTCAAGAACGAGGAGTTCGCGGAGCTTCGCGACGCGGCACGCGACTACCTCGACAGCTACGACGGCGAACGTCCGCTGCGAGGCTGCATGGCGGCGGCCGCCGTGGTCGGGTCGGGCGTCGTGCAGCTGACGAATGCGAGCTGGAGCTTCCACCCGGACACTCTGGCCCGCGATCTCGGACTCGAATCGCTGCTGGCGGTGAACGACTTTGCGGCTCAGGCGCGCGGTGCCCCGCTGACCGCTCGGGCTGACTTGGTGCCCATCCACGACGCCACGCCCAAGGCCGACGCGCCCTGCGCCGTACTCGGCCCCGGTACGGGGCTCGGGCTCGGACTCCTCGTGCCGAGCGAGACCGGCTGGGTGGTGGTTCCCACCGAAGGTGGCCATGCCGGGTTCGCTCCGCGGACGGAAGAAGAGGCGGGCATCCGCCGGGTGCTCGCCGATGACTTCGACTTCGTCTCCTGGGAGCGACTGCTCTCGGGTGTCGGTCTGGTCCACATCGACCGCGCTCTCGGTCAGCTCGAGGGACGCGTTCCGCGGGAGACGCGACCCGAGGAGATCACCGAGGAGGCGTTGGCCGAGCCGGGCTCGGTGTCCCGGCGCGTGGTGGACGTCTTCTGCGCCGTGCTCGGTTCCTTCGCTGGCGACGTGGCGGTCGTCTCGGGGGCGCTCGGCGGGGTCTACCTCGGGGGCGGGATCCTGCCGCGAATCCGCCCCATTCTCGAAGCCAGCGAGTTCGTCACGCGCTTCGTGCGACACGATCCGATGACGGACTACGCGGCGTCGATCCCGGTGTGGATGATCACCGCGGACACCACGCCCCTGCTCGGCGCCGCGGCCCTCGCTTCCGCGTCGCGGGGCTAGCCGCCGACGGCAGCTGGGCCTAGTCCGAGGGCTCGGTGGAATCGGAAGGCGCGGAGACCTCCGCCTCCAGATCCTCGTCCGCGAGCGCACGGGCCTCCTCGAAGAGGCCGGGAAGCGACTCTCCGAGGGAGGACGCGGGTTCCGGAGTGGCGAACAAGAGCGCGGGCTGGCGTACCGGTGTGTAGTAGTCGGGCCCGAACGAGAAGAAGCCGTCCTCGGTGGCCAGCGTCCAGATCAGATTGAGGCCGAGGAGCACGGCGGCCGTCCCGCCGGCCGCGTACAGGCGGGCTCGGGGACGCAGCCCGGTGGCAAGGCTGATGCTCGCCCAGATCGCCGCGGACAGGGAGAGCGTGCCCAGGATCATCTCGATCCCGTCCTGGAGTGCGGCGCTGCTCGCGTTGTAGCCGAGCCAGCCAGCGACGAAGGTCGTCACCGATTCGACGAGATCGACCCCGATCCAGATCGACAGGTGGGCGAGGAAGTGGGCGCGGTGCCGAATGACACGCCCGACGAGCGCCCAGACCGCGGCGACGATCGCCCAGACGAAGGGCAGCGAGAGTGCCGGCGCCAGCAGGGTTTCGGTTTCGAGCGCTTCGACGCTGCTCCAGTAGGTCTCGACGGCGGTTTCCCCGACGAGCAGCGCGACGAGCGTCGTCACGATGGGAAGGCGTCCGAGCCCCGCGAGCCAGATCTCGGTCCACTCGAGAGGCTGGGCCGGTTCGACCTCGTGGTGCTCATCGAAGACGTGGAGTGTGGTGCGACCGAGGGTGAGGGTGTCCCCCGAAGCGATGTGGCCGTCTCGTGCGGCGGAGCCGGGGTGGCCGAGGCCGTTCGTGGAATCCAGGTCGACGAAGCGCCAGCCCGCGTCGATGCGCTCGAGCCGCAGGTGCCGTGGCGACACGTAGACGTCGTCGACGATCAGATCGTTCTCGAAGGAACGGCCGATGGCGATCGTGCGCGCCGTCGTGCGGAATCGCTCGAGGAGCTGGCCCCCGGCACCCCGCACCTCGACGATCGTCGTGGCGGCTTCCTCTTCGCCGCTCGAGAGCGCGTCGTCGGAGGGCTCTGCTCGGACGCCCAACGGTTCTTCTCCGAGGTTCAACGTCCCGCCGCCTCCAGGAAGCGCTCGAGGAAGCGTTCGATCGACGCGCGGCTCATGCCTGCCAGCGTGAAGTGGCTCATGTACGCGCTGCGCGGGGTATCGACGGATCCGCGAATGAACAGCGCATCGAAGAGCTCCTCGTACTCGCGATAGGCGCGGATGCAGAGGACGGTCTTGTCCGTGTGCCCGCGCTCGTCGGTGATGAAGGATTCGTCACAGACGAAGTCTCCCGCGTCGTCCTCGCCGGCGACGTTGTCGGGACGGAAGCTCTCGAAGACCGACTGGTACTGGGTCTGGAAGCGCGGCGCCTCGAGCTCGTGGGCCTCGAGCCAGATGAACTGGTAGGCGAGCACACCCGTGTTGAAGCCCGAACGGAGAAAGATGCCCTGGTCGCTCGCGCACAAGTTCGAGATCGACTTGTAGAGAGCGTCGGGTTCGCTCGAGCTGCCCCAGCACTTCACGAAGGGCTTGAGCTCGCCGATCGCCCGGGCGCTCGCCATCTCCTCCTCGGGCCACTCTTCGGCGAGCAGGCGCGCCATGAAGCGCTCCTGGTTGGCGAAGAGCTGGTCGCGAATCCGCTCCCGGAAGCTCTCGATCGCGCCCTCGCGGTCTCGCCACTCCCCGATCAATCGTCCCAGAGCCTTGCTGGGCACGAGGAAACTGACCTGATTTCCGGCGGTGGAGACGTTGACTCCGACGACGCGGCCCTGACGGTCGAGTACGGGACCGCCGCTCATCCCCGAGTTGATGGAGCCCGAGAAGTGGATGTGTTCGTAGTAGCTGCCCCGATCGATGCCGTTGTAGGTGCCGGGGACGACGGTGAAGCCGATGTCGAAGGGGTTGCCGAGGGAGTAGATCGTGACGCCCTGCTCGGGAGGCGTCTCGGCCAGTTCGAGCGGCGCCGGCATCGGGTCGTCGGTGCGCAACAGCGCCAGATCGTGCACGACGTCGACGTCGAGCAGGGTGAGCGCGCCCGCCTTTCCGGCCTGGTCCAGGTACTCCAGGCGGTAGCGCTCGGGATAGTCCACGAACTGGGAGATCACGTGGTAGTTCGTGGCGACGAGTCGGTCTTCGGCGACGAGGAAGCCGGTTCCCAGGGACGACTTGTTCTCGGCCTCGCGATCGACGACCCGAACCTGGAAGACCCGGTCCTTGTGGCGGCTGAACAGATCGGCTGCGCCCGGTTCCTCGGCGTGGGTCGCGGCCGCGAACAGGGCCACGAGAGCGGCGCTCCACCACCGAAGGCAGGCTCGACGTCGCTCCCGGCCCCGGTTTCGATGCGGTCGGTCTGCAAAGGGCGGGGAGACCGGCGAAGTGCTTCGGCTCACCCGGGGAGGATAGCTCCAAGCGTGGCCGGGGGATGCCTATCTTCCGCGCGGCAAGCGCTGGACAGCCCCGCGAACGCTGGTCACCCTGGCCCGGCCGCTCGGAACGAGCCGGCCAGACCGCGAGGAGTTCCCATGCCCGTTGCCTCCCGTCCCGGTTGGACCGCCCTGGTGATCGCGTTGGCGGCAGGTGTGCTCGCGGCCCCGATTTGGGCGGACACCCCGGAGCGGGCGCTCCACACCCTGGCGCCGCGGAACCCCTTCGCGGCCGATGGCCCCTACCCGATGTCCCACCACGATCCGGGGCAGACCGACACGACGGTCGTGGCCGGACCGACGAAGGGCAAGCCGCTCACCCGCGCCGACGCGAAGACCGTTCCCGTGTCCTGGTGTTCTGCACCGATCGTCAAGAAGGTGGGCGATCACACGACCGTGATCGCCGGTACGCCGCACGGCCTCGCGAAGATCGACGCGACCGGGGAGAACTTCGCGCTGGTCTCCTTCATGTCCTATCCGGGCTCGGAAGACGCCGTGGTCTCGCACGAGGATCTCGATTGGCATCGACGCAAGATCGACGAGCGCCGGCGCGGGAAGCAGGACTGGCGGCTGCTCTTCCAGTCCGCCTACCTGCTCTATGACCTCGGGCTGCGCGAGCACAACGGCGGATCGGGTGCCTACGGGATCATCGATCGCGACGGCTACCACTACACCTTCTACGACGCGATCCGCCTGCTGAAGTCCACGGATGGCAACGAGCGGGACGCGCCGCTACGTCCGATCGCGTCGACGTCGATCACCGAGGGCCTTCCCGAGGAGGCGAAGCGCGAGGTGACGCGGATCCTCGGGATCTCGATGACCTACGACGGCCACCTCGCCGTCGCGTCCAAGGGCGGGCTCTTCATCTTCGACCGGGAACTCGTGCGCAAGGATGTTCTCCTCTTCCCGCCCGGTGAGCACGTGGAGAACTCGATCGCGGTCGACGAGAAGCGCATCTACGTCGTCACTTCGAAGGCGATGCGCGGCGTGGCTTGGGACGGGAAGCGCCTCTCGGTCGAAGAGGAAGATGGAGGCTGGGTCTCGCCCTACGAAGCGCTGCCCGAAGGCGAGGCCATCTCGCGGGGGGCGGCGTCGCACGGCTCGGGGACGACGCCGACGCTGATGGGCTTCGGCGACGATGAAGACAAGCTCGTCCTGATTTCCGACGGCAGTCGCGATGGGGCCCAGCTGGTGGCCTTCTGGCGCGACGCGATTCCCGAAGGCTTCGAGCAGAAGCCCGGCACGCCCTCGCGGCGGGTGGCCGACGCGATCCGGATCCAGGTGAGTCCTCTCACCGTCGAGGCCTCGCCGGCGGCCTACGGAACCGGGGTGATCGTCCTCAACTCGACCTATCCCGAGTCGGCACCCGCTCCGCTGAACATCATCGGCAATGCGTTCCTGGCGGGCGAGACGCGTCCGGCCCCGCGCGGTGCCCAGAAGTTCGATTGGAACGTCGCGGAGAACCGCTTCGAGGAGGGCTGGTTCCTCGAAGACATCGACAACACGGACTGGATGCCGCCGGCGATCTCTCCGCAGAACGGCCTCGCCTACGTCGCCACGCGCGTCGACAGCGTGTACGAGTACCGGGCGATCGATTTCGCCACCGGTGAGACCGTCGCCCGTTGGACGTTTCCCGACGACTCGGTGCTCTGGAACAACTGGGGCGGGATCACGACGCTGCTCGAGGACGGCGATCTGCTCCTGGGCGGCTGGTTCGCCGTCAAGCGCTACGACGTGGGACACCTGCGCTAGCGCGCCGCACCGGCGCCTTGCTCAGGTTTCGCCGCGCCCGCGCCGCGCGCGCTCGGCGAGGAAAGCCCGGGTGCGAGATGCGCACTCCGGGTCCGCCTCCCCCGACACGAGGATCGGGTTCAGGTCGGTCGCGCCGCTCGCATCGAGCCTCGCCAGGCCGGCCTCGAGGGTCTGTTCGTTCCCCACGATCGCGAGCTCGCTCACGCGCTCGAAGCCCTGGGTCTGCATCGTGCGCTGGTATGGCGCGAGGGCCATGGAGGGGGCCGTATAGGCGTTCACCAGTTCCTCGATGGCTGCGCCTCGGTCGGTCAATGCGACGGGGACGCTCGCGACGATGCGCTTTCCGGCGGGCAGTCGCGACGCGACGTGCCCTGCGATGAAATCGGGTCCCGCAAAGACGAGGGTCACGCCGTCGGCGAGTTCGCCGGCCAGCTCGATCATCCTGGGCCCGAGCGCAGCGAGGATCACCGGCGGCGCCTCGGTACCGGGCACCGGCGTATCGACGCGCACCCGTTCGAACTCCCCCGCGTACTTCACGTATTCCCCGCGCAGGAGCGGGCGCAACACCTCGAGCGTTTCCCGTGTCCGGCTGAGCATCCGGTCGCCGTCGAGCCCGAGCTTCTTCTGGAGGATCACCGCATGGCCGCTGCCGACGCCCAGGCACAGGCGGTTGCGGGAGGCCAGCTGGGTGGTGAGGGCCTGCTGGGCGAGGGTCGCGACGTGGCGGGTGGGGAGCGGCACGACCGAGGTGCCCAGCTCGATGCGCTTCGTGCGGAGCCCGGCCATCGCGAACAGGGTCAGCACGTCGTGGGCGAAGATCTGGCCGATCCAAAGGCTGTCGAAGCCTTCCGCTTCGGCTACCTCGAAGTCCGCGAGCAGGCTCTCTGCGTCGGGCGCGGCGCGCGTGTCGAACTGAACTCCGATCCGAAGCATCGGCTCCATAGTCTACACTGCGTTGTCATCTCCAGACGACATGGTAAAGGGGCCCTGCATGGGACGGTGGAGCAAGGAAGAGATCGAGCGCGCCTTCAAGACCTATCAGGTGCAGGGCCGCGCCGCAGCGCGCTCGGGTGACTGGCACCGCTGGGGCGAGATGTTCACCGAGGACGCCACCTACCTGGAACATCAGGTGGGCGAATGGGGTGGGCGAGCCGCCATCGCGCGCGAGATGGCGGCGCTCATGCACAAGAGCGAAGACACGCCTTGGGTCTGGGTCAACCAATACCCGGTGAAGGCCTACCTCGTCGACGAGGACCGCGGTTGGGTCTGGTCGCAGATCTGGAACCGGATGGAGGATCCGGGCAACGGCCGCGTTTTCCAAGAGAACTGCTTGACCATGCTGCGCTACGACGGACACGGACTCTTCAGCTACGAGGAAGACCTCTACAACCCACACGCCTACGTGCGGATGGTCGAGGAGTGGGTCGAGGTCCGCGCGGAGTGTGAACGAGACGGCGCCGACGCGACGACCCGCGCCGCGCGCGCAGATGCGGCGCGCGCCTTCGCCGACATCCCGACGTTCGCAGCAGCGACTCCGCCCGACACGATCGGTGCGGCGCACGCCGACGCGCGGGCGGCCCGCGGCACCCGCGGACGCTTTCCGCGGGAAGAGATCGAGGAGGCCTTCGATCACTTCCGCAAACAGCTCGCACTCGCCGGGAAGACGCGGGATTGGAACCACCTGGGAGCCGCGCTCACCAAGGACGTCACCTGGATCGACTGCGCGTTGGGTCATCTCGGGAAGCGCGAAGGCATCGTGCGGGTGCTGGAGGAGCGGTTGCATCGGGTCGACCCCGATGCGCCCTGGGTCCAGCTCTGTCGCTTCCCGGTCGGTGAGTTCATCATCGACGAAGCGCGCGAGAGCGTGTGGGCCTTCTTCTGGGCGCGCTTCGACGACGTGGGTGATGGCAGTCGGCACGAAGCGAAGGTCTTCGCCGAGCTGCAGTACCACGGCGACGGCCTGTTCAAGGTGGTCGAGACGCTCTACAACCCGAATCACTTCGATCGGGCGATGGAGTCCTACAAGGCGGCGCGCGATGCCTACGAGGAGCGTCGCGAACGCCGGGCGAAACGTCTGGCGGAACGCGAGGCGAAGGCCCGCGCCGTGACGCCGGACGATTGATCAGGCCAAGGGACTTCGCCAGGGCGCCGCTCGGAGGATCGTCTCGCTCATCGTCACCGAGCCCATGGTCTTGAAGTTCACGAAGCGGAGCAGATCGGCCACCGCTTCACGCTGGCCTTCTTCGCTTCCGTAGAAGGCGTCGCGATCCGTGAGGATCTCGAGGGAGGCGACCGATTCGAAGACGATCCCACGATAGGGCGGGGCGTCCTCGGTGACGGGCCGGGCGATGGTGTTGCGCACGTAACGCGTGAGCGGGTGGATGCGCAACGAAAGGGGCGTGTGCGATCCATGCCAACACGCGAAGAACTCGTCGTCCGAGAGGCCAGGCTTCGGACCGAGGGCGGTGCCGATCGAAACCGTCGGACTCGTGACCCCGTCGGGCCAGTCGCGCTTCGCGTACTCTCGGGGAGTCGACTCAGCGACCGAGTAGCCCGCGAGTCGCGTGCTCACGCCCCGAAGCGCCTCCTCGATGGGGGTTCGGCCGTCGACGCTGTCGAGCCAGACCGAGATGCTCGCCGACATCAGGCCGAGCGGATCCATCTGGCTCTCGACGGGCGGCGCGTCGGGGCCACGCTGGTCGCTCACGTAGACCTCCAACTCGAGGAGATCCGTCGCGAGGAGCCGTTCGGCGACGGGTCCGACCAGCGCCTCTCGAAGCGCGTTCGGCTCCATCTCCGAGCCGAGCAGGTAGATGAGCTTCTCCATCGGGTGTCCTATTGGGCGAAGTACTCGCCGCCGTTGGCATCGAGGGTCTGCCCCGTCACCGCGAGCGAGCGGGGCGAGGCCATCAAGAGGACCGAGCCCGCGATGTCGTCCGACGTGGGGATGCGTTGCCCGAGCGGGATCCGCGCCTCGATCTCGCCGCGCACTTCGGCTTCGCTGACCCCCCGCTGCGACGCGTCCCAGGTGATCCACTGCTGGACGCTCGGGCCATCGATCCAGCCTGGCGCCACTGCGTTCACGCGCACCTGCTCGGGGCCGAGTTCCAGGGCCAGCATCTTCACGGTGGTGTGCAGACTCCCCTTCGAGATGGCGTAGGCCCCGTCGCCCACGCGCACCTTCCGCATCGCCATGGAAGTAACGAACACGACCGAAGCGTCGCCGCGTTCCGCGGCCGCGCGCACGAGGTGCGGTCGGCACGCCTTCGTCAGCTCGAGCGGGCCGTAGAGATTGACCTCGAAGATGCGCCGCCAGTCCTCATAGTCGGCGTCGACCACGCCGGCGGGGGCTCCTGCCGTGAACGCGTTGTGCACCAGCACGTCGACGGCGCCGAAGGCATCGAAGGCGGCGGCGGCGAGACCTGCCGCCTGTCGCGGGTCGGCGAGGTCGGTGGGCACCGCGATGGCTTCCGCACCCGTGGCGGCGAGTTCCTGTTGTAGTGCTTCGAGGCGGTCGCTCGAGCGTGCTGCCAAGACGAGCTTCGCTCCCGCTTCCGCGAGAAGCCGGGCCGTCGACACGCCCAGCCCGGGTCCGACGCCCGAGACGATTGCGACCTTGCCTTCGAGCCCCAGCAGATCCGTGCCCACGCGCGGTCCTTTCGATGGGACGCCGCGCAGATTCCGTCAGGGGGCTGCGTGATCGTCCAGATCGGAACACGGTAGCGGTTCATGACCGGCCCGTGTCCGGCTCGCTTCGATCGAGTGCGCGCGATTCGGGGGTGCCCGGGCGAGCCGGGAGCGTGAGCGCCGGACGGAGGCGTGCTATCCCGCTGGCGGTTTCCTCCGGCTTCCGACGAGCCGGGGCCGTACGCAGCGCAGGAGCCTCTGATGACCACGCCCGACGTCAGCCTCGAACCCGACGATCTCCTCGCCGAGGCGTCCCAACGCGCCGATGGGCTCACGGACCTCGGCGAAGAGCCGTTTCGCGAGGGGTTGGAGCGGTTCAGCGCTTCCCTGGAGTCGGAAGGGAAACTGAATCCCCTTGGACGCGTGATCGCGAAGGAACGGGCACTCGGTCATGCGGTGAACCGGCTGCGCTACGTCGACGACCGCAAGACGCATCCCGAGATCGCGAAGCAAGAGATCGAGAAGCCCGTGTTCATCGTTGGGCTTCCGCGCACAGGCACGACGATCCTCCACGATATCCTGGCGAAGGACCCGTCGAATCGCGCCCCGATGACGTGGGAGACGATGTTCCCGTCGCCGCCCCCGGAGGCCGCGACCTTCGACACCGACCCCCGCATCGCCCAATGCGCCGCCACGTTCCCCGACGTCTTCGACCAGATCCCGGGCTTCAAGGCGATGCACCCGATGGGGGCCGAACTCACCCAGGAGTGCGTCACGATGATGGGGGAGGCGATGATCACGCCGCTCTTCCACAACCAGTTCCGCGTTCCGAGCTACCAGGACTGGGTCGATGACGAAGCCGATTTCGGTCCGGTCTACGCGTTCCACCGGAAACAGCTCCAACACCTCCAATCACGGCACGCGCGCGATCGTTGGATCCTGAAGACGGGCGCCCATATGTGGGGGCTCGCCCATCTGCTGGAGACCTACCCCGACGCGCGGATCGTCTTCACCCACCGCGATCCGGTCGACTCGATGACCTCCTACGCGAGCTTGACGTCCTTGGTTCGGACGATGGGGAGCGATTCCGTCGACCGCGAGGAGATTGCGGCCGACTGGACGGCGCGCCTGCAGAAAGTGGTGGCGCGCACCCTCGCGGTCCGAAACGCCCGGGACTACCCCGACGCTCAGTTCACCGATGTCCTGTTCTCGGATTTCGTCGCGGACCCCTTCGCGACGGTACGCCGGATCTATGAGGCCTTCGGGATCCCGATGAGCGCCGAGGCCGAGGCCCGGGTGCGCGCATTCATCGACGACAACCCGAAGGGGAAGCACGGGGTTCACGAGTACGCGGCCGAGGACTACGGGGTCGATCCGCGCGCCGTGCGGGACGCTTTCGCCGGGTACGTCGAGCGCTTCGGGCTGGCGCCGTAGCCGCGGTTGCGCGCGCTGTGAGGGCGTAGCCCTCAGACCAGGAAGCTGTCCGGCGAGAGCCCCACCCGGAGGCGACCGTAGAGTTCGTGGCGCGCGTCGGCATCGAAGGCGATGTGGCCGACGACCACGTTGGCGTCGCGCAGGGCGCGCTGCAGCGGATCGGTGGAGAACTGGGCGCTACCGCCGCTGGCGTTGGATACGAGCTGGATGGTGTCGCGGGCCTGGTGCACCGAGCGCGTCATCGCGAGCGCCCAGCGCGCGCGGTCGAGCATGCTGGCGTCGCCGCGTCGCGCCATGACGTCGGCGATCGTGTCTCGCATCCGACGTTCCGCGTCCTGCAAGCCGGCCTCGGCTTCGGCGATGCGCCGTTGGATCGAGCTCTTCGCGCTCTCGGGTTTGCTGCCGAGCATGCGCACGCGCGCCGCGGTCTTCTCGGCGAAGCGCCGCACGACGCTGCGGGCCTGGCCGATGATCGGGGTCGACGCCGCGGTCATCAGCACTGGAACCATCGGCGTGCGAAAGATCGGATCCGACCAGAGCCGGGCGCCACGGCCGTTCCCGGACACCGCGTCGAGGAGCGACATGCTCTGTTCTTCGGGAACGAAGACCTCGTGCAAGACGACGTCGTTGCTTGCCGTGGCGCGCATGCCGGCCACGTGCCAGACGTCGTCGATCTCCACCTGGTCGCGCGGCACCGCGAAGAAGCGGGGGGCGGGTCCGCCGTCTCCACCCGGGTCGCCGCCGACCATCACCCAGGAGCAGTGGGACGACCCGCTGCCCCAGCGCCAGCGCCCGTCGAGCACGAAGCCTCCGTCGACGGTGCGGCAACTGGACTCGCCGTGGATCGCGGCGGGCGCCAGCACCGGTTCGGCGTCGGCGTAGAGGCTCTTCGAGAACGACTCGGGGAAATGGCAGAAGAGCCAGTTGTGTTCCACCAGGAAGGTGGTCCACCAGGCGAGCGAGGTATCCGCCTCGCCCAGGGTCATGCCCACGTCGCAGAAGGTGTCGAGATCGAGCGCGTCGCCGCCGTACTCGCGGGGGAGCAGGGCGCGGAAGACGCCGCTGTCGCGTACCAGTTCCACGGCGCGGTCGGTGGGCCGTCGCAGCTCCTCGGAAGCCGCGGCCTCCTCGGCCAGCTGCGGCACGACCGCGCGGACACGCTCGAGGAGTTGGGCGGCTCGTTCGTTCGCTGCGGCGCTCATGTCGACACCCTACTCGATCGCGCCGGCTTCGGGTCCACCGCGCACGCTCGTCTTGGCGCTCAGTCGCGCGGCCACTCGGGCGGCCGCTTCTCGATGAACGCCTTCATGCCCTCGGTCATCTCGGGGCTTCGCATGGCCCGTTTGAACAGGTTGTGGTCGTGGCGGGGGAGCCGGGCGTTGAAGTCTTCCTTGATCATCGAGCGCGCCTGGGGCCCGGTGCGTCGGATCTGGTCCAGGGTCCACGCAATCTCCGACTCGAAATCGGCGTCGGGTACCACCTTGCCCACCAGCCCGAGGCTCTCGGCCTCGCGCGCTTCGAGCTTTGCGCCGGTGAACATCAGATACTTCGCCTTCCCCAGTCCGACGTAGTCGGCCAGGCGCGCGCTCATGTAGGGGTCGGGGATGCCGCGGAGCAGCTCCGGGCTGCGAAACACGGCGCTCTCGACCGCGATCGAGACGTCGCTGTGCATCAGCAAGTTCAGCCCACCCGCGTGACACGCACCGTTCACGGCCGCGACGACGAGCTTGCGGCAGCTCTCGAAGTGGCGGAACGGGAAGTTGGCCGTCGGATCGGCCTCCTTCATGGCTGCCGAATCTTCCTGCTGGCCCGACATGTCGCCGCCCACGCAGAACCAGTCGCCGGTGCCGCGGAAGCAGAGGGCGTCGATCTCCGGGTCGTCATCGGCGAGGATCGCCGCGTCGCGGAGGCCCCGATACATGTCGAGGGTCATCGCGTTGCGGCGATCGACCCGATCGATCCGCACGTGCACCACGCGGTTCTCCAGCGTGCCGTGGAGGTAGGGCGTTCCGAGGTCGAGTTCCTTCATTCGGGTCCTTCCGAGCTACCGCGGGCCGTGCAGCGACGGCGCCAGGGGCGGCGCAGTCTATCAGCAGACCGCGGCGGGCTGGCGCTGGTGGCAGCCAGGATGCTTCGCCTGACCTGACGAACCGACCCTCGTAGCTCTTTCGGACGGATGGCGAATTTCGCCTCGAAGCACCATTCTCAAGGAGCCGTCGAGCAACGCCCCGTTCCCGGGCCTCGACTCCCCCCAGCCGCGCATGCGCCCGGCTCTCACGCCGGAATCCGTGCGTCGCGCGAGGAGGTCGTTCGAGTCCCGAAGACGCGGGAGAACCGCGACTTCCGCGTGGAAAGGAAAGCCCCATGAGCCAGAAGCTCTTCGAGAAGTACAAGGTGATCGACATCGACACCCACATCACCGAGCCCGCCGACGTGTGGACGGCGCGGGTCCCGAGCAAGTGGGGCGACAGGGTTCCTCACATCAAGCAGATCGAAGGCCGCGACATGTGGTTCATCGGGGATCAGCCGGCGGGAGGGCCTGGCTTCGTCACGATGGCGGGCCACACGGGCACCTTCCCCGACGTCCCGCATGGCTACCACGACATCCCGGCCGCTTCCTACGACGCCAAGGCCCGCCTGCAGCTGATGGACGAAGAGGACATCTACGCCATGGTCCTCTACCCGAACCTCGGCGGCTTCGGGTCGGGGGGGTTCCTCAAGCTCGGCGAGCCGGACCTGATGCTCGCGTGTGTGCAGGCCTACAACGACTTCCTGGTCGATTGGTGCAGTGAAGACCTGAACCGGCTGCTGCCCGTGATGGCGCTGCCCTTCTGGGACGTCGATGCCTCGGTGAAGGAGATCGAGCGCTGCGCGGCGAAGCGACACCGCGCCGTGCTCTTCGGGAGCCGGCCGGAGACCTTCGGCGAGCCGCCGCTCGCCCACAAACACTGGGATCCGATCTGGGCGGCGACCCAGGATGCGGGGCTGCCGATCAGCTTCCACATCGGTTCCGGCGATCTCAGCGAGATCGTGAACGACTCGGCCGACATGGGGGCGAAGGCGAACTTCTCCCGCGGTGGCTCGCTGGCGCTGCTCGACAACCAGAACTGCCTCGCCAACCTGCTCTTCGGCGGGGTCTGCGCGCGCTTCCCGAAGCTCGACTTCGTGTCGGTCGAGAGCGGTGTGGGCTGGCTGCAGTGCGTGCTCGAGATGTTCGACTGGCAGTGGGTGAACGGCGACGTCGTGAAGGAGCACCCCGAGTACGATCTGTTGCCGTCGGAGTACTTCAAGCGCCAGGTCTACGGTTCGTTCTGGTTCGAGCGCCGGGGCATCGACGCCGCCATCGAGGCCTTCCCCGACAACCTGATGTGGGAGACCGATTACCCCCACCCGACGTGTCAGTACCCGAGCCCCAACAGCTCGGCCGAGCGGCCGTCGGACTACGCCGAGGCCGCACTGGCCAACGTGCCCGAGGCGACCACCCGAAAGATCCTGCAGGACACTCCGGCGCGCCTCTACGGCGTCGAGCTCTAGCCGGCCGTCGTCACCGAACGACCCGACGGACGGGCCCGGCAGCGCGCCGGGCCCGCGTCGAGGTCAGTGACGCCGAGAGCGGCGGGGGCCCCGTCCGCTCCGTGCGCCGATCCCAGCGAGCACGGCGGCGAGCGCCGCGAGTGCGATCGGGCCGAGCGAGGGCAGGGCGGGCACCGGGTTCGCGACCAGTCGGAAATCGAAGGCCGAGGTGACGTAGGTGGTGCCATCGGCCTCGACCAGCAGGCGGTAGTCGCCCGGCAGCAGGACGTCGTCGAAGTCCAGCGTCTCGCTCTGCTCCGAGGTGTCCGTGCTGACCGCGTAGAGGACCGTCGCGCCGCGGGTGAACGTCAGGTCGGTCGTGCCGAAGCCGATCCCGATTCCGCTGGTCTCGCTGTTGTCCAGGGTGCCAATGATGCGGACGCGTGCCTTGCGGTCGAGGCGGAAGCTGACGTCGTAGACCGAGTCGGCAGTGCCTTGCGAGCTCGTCTCGCCGGAGATGTCTGCCGACCCCGCGGCGAGGCCGTCACCCGCCAGCTCGGCAGAAGTGGCGGTGCTGTCCTGGCTCGCGAAGCCGAGGCCGGCACCCGCCGACACGTCGAAGGTGGCGAAGGGCGCCGACGGCGTGATGTTGAACGACTCGGGCGGGTCGCACTGTTCGCCCCCGCCCATGGTCGCCGTGCAGTTGGTTCCCGACCCGTCGATGAAACGAGCGTCGGAGAGGAGTTCCATCGTGCCCCCGGTGCCGAAGACCGGGTCGGGCGGCTCGGTGACCGTGATGTCGTCGACCGCCAGCACGAAGACGCCCAGCGGGTAGCTGATCGTCACGGAGACGACCTCATCGAAGTCGCTCGAAAGGCTGCCCGTCACGAAGACGTTCCCGGTGGGCGAGAAGGAATCGGCGACACTCCCGCCGCCTGAAGTCGTCCCGTCGATCGCGATCAGACCGGCCATGAGGAACGTGGAGTAGGAGATCGACTCCAGGTCGAACGCGGCGCCGTCGGTGCGTGCGAGCGTGATGCTGCTGATGGTGTCGGTGACGACGTACTGGCCGTTCGAGAATGTCGGGCAGCCGGTCGCTCCGGGCGTCGGGCAGAGGGAGCCGCCGGGTTCGACGCTCGACACGGTGAGGGTGAAGTCGCCTTCGACGATCGGCCCCCCGGGAGCGCCCGAGGTCTGGGACTCGAAGTCGAGCACGACCGCCCCGGTCGGCGAAGCCAGGCCTAACAGGAACCACAAGGCGACCCAGAGACCTCGCTTCGAGGCCAGACCTCGACTCGAAGCGGTTCGGTTCCGAGACGGCAGCTTCGGGGTGCACACGCAACGATCGGGTCCGTCGAACATGTCGACTCCTCGTTGGGGCGATCCGCATCCGGGTGGTCCGCGGGGGCCACCTCGAGCCCACTGCAATCTACACCCGCTGGGGTCGGCGTGTGTGACGAATCCCAGCGGGGGCCCGGCGGCCCCAACCTTCCTATTCGTCGACCGCGACCGGCGGATCGGGCTGGCTGCTCCGCTCGAAGACGACGGCGTCGGGCAGCGCGACCACCTTGCGGTACGACTGCTCCTCGTAGCCGCGCATCCAGGGCTTCTCCGGGTCGAACTCGGGCTGAGGAACCGCGCCGTTCTCGGATGCGAACGGGGCCGGTGCCCGATAACGCTCGAGCTCCTCGGCCGTAATGCCCGCCCGCGCGACCACGTCGGGGTCGATCCAGGCCCGGCCGTCGATGGCGCGCTCCGAGGTCGCGATCTCCAGGCTCAGGTCTTCGGGGCCCGCGAAGTACATCGACCAGCACATCCCGTGATCGATCGGGCCGAGTACCGTGACCCCGTGGGCGCGAATCCGATCCCGCAGCGCGAGCAACTCGTCCTTCGTGTCCACGTTGAGTGCCACGTGCTGCATCGTGCCTCCCGCACAGGGGTTGCCGCCGTTGCCCGCGTGGGTGACGCCCAGCGTCCGCTCGATCTTCGCGATCTCCGGGGTTTCTACGAAGGCCAGGTACGAGGCGTCGTTCAGCTTGAGGAAGCCGTGCCACGCGCCGTCCACGCCGTGCATCCAGTAGAGCGCGACCAGCTCCATGCCGAGCACTTCGCTGAAGAACGCGATCTGTGTCTTGATGTCGGCGGTGGCGACCGCCAGATGATGAACGCCGCTGGGTAGGCCCATGGGAAGCTCCTTCGCGATGCCACGAGTGTCGCACGTCCGGGATCCCCTGGGGCGAGTCCTCCGGCGGGTCCCAGCCCGCTCACCGCTTTCTCGTCGCCGGCATGCGAAGACTGGATCGACGCAGCCCGTGCCGGCAACCCGGTGTTGTTTCCGGGACGCGTCTCGTGGGAGGGCGCACTCGACGCGAGCGCGCCCTGGCCCGCGCTCAGCCGAAGGACACGCCCGTCAGCTTCTCCGACTCGGCCCAGAGCCGGGCTTCCGAGGCCGGTTCGTAGGCCCACGGCGCGTAGCCACCCGTCGCCTTCGGGTCGGGGATCGGTTCCGCGATCTGGCAGTCGAGGAGATACTTGCCGCCGTGGGCGGCGAGCTCCTCGGCGGTCGCAGCCCACACCGAGGTGGCTGCGCCCTGGGGCACGCTCTTCAGGCTGACGCCGCGCGACGCGAAGTTCTCGGCCATGCCCTCGACGATCGCCGCAGGCAGGTGCCGGGTGAGATCGGTTTGAATCACGCCCGGGTGCACCGAGAGGGAGAGCAGACGATCGCCGAAGCGGCGCTGCAGCTCGGATGCGAACCAGAGATTCGCGGTCTTCGACTGGGCGTAGGCGAGGCGCGGGTCGTAGTCGCGCGCCTGCCACTGGAGGTCGTCGAGGTCGCAGGTGCCATAGAGGTGAGCGCCCGAGCTCAGCGTGACGACGCGCGCGTTGGGTGCGAGGGCGGGCAGCACCCCGGCCGTGAAGGCGAAGTGCCCGAGGTGGTTCGTGCCGAACTGGGTCTCGAAGCCGTCGGTCGTCTTCCCTTCCGGGCACATCATGACGCCCGCGTTGAGGATCAGGCGGTCGATCGCGCGTCCGCTCGCCACGATCCGCTTCGACGCTTCGGCCACGTTCGAGAGCGACCCGAGCTCGAGCTCTTCGCCGTCGAACTGGGCGCCCGGGACCTGTTCGCGCAGCGTGCGCAGCGCCGCGGCGATCTTGTCGCCGCCGCGCCCGGTGATCGTGACCGATGCGCCCACCGAGGCGAGGGCGCGCGCTGTCTCGATGCCGAGGCCGCCCGTCGCGCCGGTGACGAGTGCGTGCTTGCCGTCGAGGCGCACGCCTTCGAGGACTTCGTCGGTGGTGGATTCCGCGTGGAAAGGCATGGTCGGGCTCCTCGTGGCTGGGGTTCGCGAAAGGGGAGGGCGCGGTCGCAGGCTTCCGCTCCCTGACGATACCGGAGTCGGCTTGGTTCGACTCTGGCGGGCCCGCGCGAGCTGTCGGGGGAGACCTGGGGCGTCGGGGACCGTACCCGCCCCGATGCGGTAGCTTGTCCGACGGGAGACGCGCCATGGATTTCGCCCCGCCCATCGCGATCGACGGCCTGCTCGAGGATCCGAGCGCGGTTCGGGAGCTGCTCGAACGGCACGCCCCCTACGCGCCGGTGCAGCGCTACCTGCGCAGCGATGCCGAGTACCGCAACGCCAGCGGTTCGGGGGCGGCTCAGCAGATCATCGCTCCGAACTTCCGCGGCGACTGGGCCTTCGAAGGGCGTGTCGAACCCGGTGCCGAACTCTTCCTCGAGCACCCCACGCTGGTCGACGCGGCCGCCCGACTCTTCGAGAGCGACCTGGTCCGTCCCTTCGCCGTCTTCAGCAACATCACCTGGCAGCTGCCCTTCTCACAGGGCGGCGGGCACACGGACGTGCCGGCCTTCCGCGGGATCGACCGCCGCGAGTACCCCACCTGGTTGCTCGGCACGATGGGCCATTCGCGCCTCTTCGAGTCCGAGCGCATCCGCATCGCGACGGCCGTGGCCTGGTTCTACGCCGGGCCGGACGGCGGCTTCGAGTACTGGCCCGACGGACCGGAAGCGGCGTCGGTGCTGCACGAAGGCGCGATCGCGAACACGGCGATCATGGGCGACAACGACTTCATGTATCACCGCGTGCGGCCGGTGGGCCGCCGCGAGGACGGCTTCCCGGGCGGGCTCTCCCTCGACTCGCGGCTCGAGCACACGGGAGGCGACGACTGGCGGATCGTCGACGGCGACCGCGTCATCGCGACGCCGGGTTTCGACGCGCTGCGCGTGAGCGTCTCGTGGAAGGCCTACGTCTTCCGTGACGAAGACGAGCGCGATCGTGTCGACGCTGGAACCGACGCCCTGACGATCGACGCAGTCTGGCAGCGCTTCTACACCGATCTCGATGCGCGCAGCGTGGCGTTCGAGCGCCCGGACGCGCCGCTCGACGATGCCGCCTTCATCGATCTCCTGTCGCGCACCTACATGCGCGCACCCCAGAACGTCTAGTGCGCGCCCGACTTCCCGACATCGACTTTCGCGACGCCGACGGGTTCTGGCTGCCGAGCTGGCCCGAGTTCACCCACCGTATGAACGGGGCCTCGCTGCTGCTCCCGTACCTCGAGCCCTACCTGATCCGCGTGATGAAGCTCGCGCGGTCGCGGCTCGAGAGCGTGGCCCCCGCGCTCCTCGCGGACGTCGACCTCTTCAACCGCCAGGAAGCGAACCACTACAAGGTGCACGCGCGCTACAACGCGGAGCTGCGCGCGCAGTACCCCGGGCTCGAGCCCTTCGAGGCCGAGATCAAGGCCGACTTCCAGCGCTTCCTCGCCGAAGAGCCGCTCGAGTGGAACCTCGCCTACTCCGAGGGATTCGAGTCGGTCGGGCTCATCATGTCCGAGTTCTTCCTGCAGGAGATCCCGGACGCCCTCGAAGACGCCGATCCGGCGGTGCGGGAGCTCTGGGCCTGGCATCTGGCCGAGGAGTTCGAACATCGCTCGGTGGTGCACGACGTACTCGCCGCCGTCGCGCCGGGGTGGGTCCGCCGCCTCCAGGGCTTCCGCTTCTTCGGTCAGCACCTCTACGCCTTCACGGCCCGCGTCTGCGAACACATGACCCAGATCGACCGCGAGCGCGGTCGACTGCGAGACGACGATCCCCGCGTCCAGGCCAGCGCGAAGCGCTACGCCCGCCGGGAGTCGCGCTTCTATGCCGTGCGCACCGCGCAGCTGCTCACCCCCTGGTACCGCCCCCACGGCCGGCCTCTGCAGGCGCCGACCCGGCGGGTGCTGGAGTCGTACCCGCAGGCGCAGAGTCCGCGTGTCGCCGGCGGCGGGTGACCATATACCCCGCGAGGAAGGTCTCATGAAGTTCGATCTCGGAGTGCACCACGTTTCACTGAACGTCGACGATCTCGACGCGTGTCTCTCCTTCTACGTCGACACGCTCGGCTTGACCCCGATCGAACGCCCGGATCTCGGGTTCCCCGGAGCCTGGCTCGCGTTCGGCCCCCAGGAGCTGCACTTGCTCCAGGTCGAAGATCACCAGGCGCCGGACGGGCAGCATTTCGCATTCCGGGTGACCGACCTGGACGCCACCCTCGCCGCGCTCGACGCCGCGGGGGTGAAGGCCACACCGCCCTTCGAGATCCCGGGGGTGTGTCGGCAAGCCTTCCTGAAGGACCCGGCTGGCAACCTGCTCGAGCTGAACGAGCCGAAGTCCCGATAGACCCTTGGCGGATCGTTCGTTGGAAGTGCCGAGCGTCGACGGCGGGATTCGCGCGCGCGGGGCGATCGTTTGACGCCCGAGATCGCGCTCCTGCTCGTGGCCGGGGGGGCCTTCGCGGGCTTCGTCAACACCCTCGCCGGCGGCGGTTCCTTCCTGACCGTGCCGCTGCTCGTGCTGGCGGGGCTTCCGGCCACCGATGCAAACGCCACCAATCGGGTGGGCGTGCTGGCGGCGAGCGCGTCGGCGCTGTGGGGCTTCAAGCGAGAACAGGTTGGCGGCCTGCAGCACACGCTGCCGATGATCTTGTCGGTGCTCGCCGGTTCCTGGCTGGGGGCCTACGCCGCGAGCGTCGTCTCCGATGCGCTCTTCGAGCGGGCCTTCGGGTTCGTCATGCTGCTCGCGCTCCCGCTGCTGCTGCGCAACCCGAAGCCCGAGGGCGAGGGGCATCGCGTCGGTTGGGCCGCGCAGCTCCTCTACTTCGCCGTCGGCTTCTACGGCGGCGCGATCCAGGCGGGGATCGGGATACCGCTGCTGCTCGTGCTGGTCGGCGTGGCGGGCTTCGACCTCGTGCGTGCGAATCACATCAAGATGGCGCTCGTCGGCGCGCTCACGATCGTTGCGCTCGCCCAGTTCATCTGGGCGGGGAAGGTGTGGTGGGCCTACGGGCTCGCTCTCGCGGTCGGCAACAGCGTCGGTGCGCAGCTCGCCGCGCGCTGGGGCTCTCGCGTCGGGCCTCGCTTGATCCGCCCCGTGCTCGTCGCCTGTGTCGTCCTCCTGGCCGCGCGCATGATCCTCGGTGGCGGAGCGCTCGCCTTCGGAGGATCGGGCGCCTGAGCGTGCCGGCGGCCTCGCGCGGCGCAGCGTGCGCGGCAGGCTAGGGTCCCCCTTCACGCGAGGGAGCGCCCGATGCCCGAAGGCCCCGAAATCCGCCGCGCCGCAGATCGCGTGCAGCGCGCGGTCGCCGGAAAGGTCGCCGAGCGCGTCGAGTTCCTGTTCCCCGATCTCCAGTGCTACGGACCCCAGCTCGAGGGTCGGGTCGTCACCCACGTCGAAACCCGGGGCAAGGCAATGCTGACCCACTTCGACTGCGGGCTCAGCGTCTACTCCCACAACCAGCTCTATGGGCGCTGGTACGTACAGCGCGCGGGCACCTTCCCGCGAACCGGCCGCAGCCTCCGCTTCGCCGTTCACAACGAGACCCACTCGGCGCTCCTCTACAGCGCGTCCGAGATCCAGGTGCTGGAGACGGGTCGCGTCGACGAGCACCCCTTCCTCGCGAAGCTCGGCCCGGATCTGCTCGCGCCGACCCTCGACGAGAAACGGCTGCGCGCCCAGATCGCCGACCCTCGCTTCGCGCGCCGTCCGTTGCACGCGTTGCTGTTGGACCAGGCGTTCGTCGCGGGCGTCGGCAACTACCTGCGTTCGGAGATCCTGTTCCAGGCGAAGCTCCATCCTCTGCGGCGTCCGAAGGAGCTGTCGGCGACCGAACGGCGTCGCCTCGCGCGGGCCGTGCTGACGATCGGTCGCCGAGCCTACGAGACCGGCGGCATCACCAACGATCCGCGTCGGGCGAAGCGTCTGATGAAGGAAGGGCTCCGCCGCGGACAGGCGCGTCACCACGTCTTCACGCGAACGAACCGTCCGTGCTGGACCTGCGGGACGCGGGTGCAGCGCAAGGACTGGGGACAGCGGAAGCTGTTCTTCTGCCCGCGCTGTCAGCCCGAAGTCGCCGACACGTAGGGCGCGCGCGTCGCCGGTGTCAGGCGGCCTGCGGCCGCACCGGGAACTGGGGGAGCTGCAGGAGTCCGGCGGCCTCGGCGGGCGTCGCGAGGGGACGCCCGTGCTTGTGGGCGATCTGCGCGACGCGGTCGACGAGGGCTTCGTTCGTCACGCTTCCGTTGCCGCCCCCGAGCGGTTCGAGGCCCACCTGCACGTGTCCGCCGCGCAGAATCGCCTGTTCGGCCAGGCCGCAGTCGACGCAGTCGTCCCCGAAGACCGAGACGAGCCAGGGGAGGCCCGAACCCTCGATCATCTCGAGATAGGCCGCGAGAGCGGTCTCGGTGGGAGGGAGGCCGAAGGGCACGACGTTCGTTCCGAAGTAGAACTTGAGCAGTCCGCCCGGCGGCATCCGCCCCGCCTCGACGTAGGCCAGGATGAACTTCACGAAGCCCGGCTCGAAGATCGAGATGCTGAGCCCGAGCGAGAGTCGACGACAGGCTTCCACGTAGTAGTGGGAGTCGCTCATGTCGTTGCGATAGAGGTACGTGCTCGGGGCGAAGAGCCCGTCTTCCCCCCGGATCGAGTAGTTGAAGGTGCCCGGGTCGCAGAGTCCCATGGCCACCAGACCGCGCTTCGCGAGCACCTCGATGTGGGCGTAGCGCGTCTCCACCGGGACGCCTTCCTGCCCGACGGGCATGGTCGGGGTGAGGATGGCGTCGGGACGCGCTTCGAGGATGCGCCGCCAGGGCGTGGCGTAGAGCTCGGGATCGAGCCGTCCTGGCCCACCGATGATGGGCTCGGGGGTGTGGGTGTGGATGAGGGCGGCGCCGGCTTCCATGCAGGCGACTGCCTGCTCGACGACTTCGTCGTCGGAGATCGGAACATGGGGGTTCGCCGCCTTCGGCGTCTGCCCGTTCAAGGCGGCCTCGATGATCAGCGGTGCGGCGTCCATCGCGGAACGATAGCCGCCAAGGAGTTCTCCCGACGCGGGTCGGGTCGCCCCGGCGTCGGCCTACTGGACGGGGTCGGTGCGCCAATCGCGGGCGAGGTTCTCGATCGAGTCGACTCCCGACGACGGGGTCGCGAGCGGTTCCAACCAGAACCAGTCGTCGACCTGATCGTCCCGGGTGCGAATCGCGAAGCGCCGCGGCTGTAGGCCGAAGCGGGCGAAGTGGGCGAGCACGTGAGCTACGAGGCCGATCGAATCCTTGCCCTCGACGCGGGCGTAGACGTCACCGGGCGCGTCGTGGGAGAGCTGGGCCGAGATCGAGACCACGGGGTCGGGCACTGCCGAGGGCAGGTGGGGCGCACTCCGGGCCATGGCCAGGAAGTCGTGTCGCAGTGGCGCCCGCGCGTCAGCGGTCTGGAGCAGGAAGGACGCCGCCCAGGGGCCGGGCGGCGTGCGGATCGCATCGCCGACGACCACCTGGACGCGTGCGGCGAAGAGCTGGAGCCCGAGGTTCCCCGCCCATTCCGGGCGCAGGCGTCCCCAGAGCTCGAGTCGATGTCCGGTGCCTTCCCGCTCACACCGAAACCCGTCGGGCTCGGTGACGGCTCGGTGCATGATGGGTTCGAGCGCGCGAAGGTCGTCTCCCATGGCCATCTCTCCCGTGTTCCCCGTACCCACGGACAAAGCAAACCCCGTGCCGCCCCAAGCGGGTCGGAGCGTGCGGAATTGGGCCATTATCGGCGCGCGCATCGGTTCGTCGAACGCAGTTTCGAGGCGTCGACTGCCGTGAAAGGCGGCACACGGGGCGCAGGTGGTGGAATCATGCGGTGGCGACGGAGCTGGGTTCTGGCCGGAGCCGGACCCGAATCGCGTCGATGCACCGACTCACCTTCGTGCAGTTGCGAACCAGCTCGATCTTCGGCCAGGTCGCCCGTTCGCCTTCGGACACCAGCGCGGAGGCGTCCTCTCGGGAAAGGGGCGAGAGGAAACGTCCCGGCGAGAACAGCCGTTGGCGCGGCACGATGTTGACGTCACTGGTGTAGTCCTGGGTCGCCACGCTGAACCACAGCCGTGTGTAGGTGTCGACCGGGTGCACGCCTCGCACCATCCGCATGGCGAACGGGTACCACGCCCGCAGCCACTCGCGCGTCGCGGTGAGCGACACGTCGACCAGGCGTCCCGGCAACCCCTGGCTGGCATGAGGATCTTGTAGCGCCCAGAGAACGATCGGATTCGCCTGGCTGCTGATGAAGTGGTTGACACCGTAGAGACGAGCCAGGCGCTTCGCGGGCAGGTCGTCGGTGATCGAACCGTCGACCCATTGTCGCGAAGGAACGTAGGGTCTGCGCTTCCCCGAGATGTCCTTCGCCGCGAGCGTGACGGGCGGGAACATTCCAGGGATGGCACACGAGGCCAGCACGGCCTCCCGCAGGAACGCGTTCGGTGAGGTCGAGGCGTTGAGCAGGCGGGAGCGCTGGTGGAGCGATGCGGGTGCCACCGACACGTTGATCTGGCAGCCGGTTTCCTCGAGGGCCTCCTGAAACGTCATGTCCGGGACCACCCACTCGATCATGGCCCGCAGGTCGTCGATCTGGATGCGTGCGCCGCTTCGCTCGCTGGAGCCGCGAAGCAGGTCGAAGGTCTTCGCCACCTCGGTATCGGAGAAGATCCGCTCGAGACCCACCCCCGAGTGGGTGCCCAGCATCGCGGCGACGATGGAGCCAGCGCTCGCACCCGAGATCACCTGCGGGAGGAGGTCCTGCTCGACCAGTGCGCGCGCCACACCGATGTGGAAGGCACCGAGAGAACCCGCGCCGCTGAGCATGAGCGCCGAACGTCCGAAGCAGTCGCTCGCCCGGCGAAAGTACGCCTGCTTCTCTTCGAAGCCGATCTCTGCGGCGGTGATCGATTCCAGGTCGTGGAGTGCCGCCACGATCTCATCGATGTAGTCGCAGACCAGGTGCTTCGTGCCGAAGCGTGCGCGCGCGTAGAGCGCGGGCGAGCCCATGCCTCCCATGTTGCCGTGAAGGCCCTCGTTCAAGTAGTACAGGAGTCGCTGGGCGTCGCCGGAGCCGCGAATCTCGACCAGCTCATCGAAGCGCCGACGGATCACGTCGTGGTCGTAGAGCCGCGTTCGCTGCTCGCTCTTCCAGGCCTCCGCGCCGGACGAGGCATCCTCCGCGAGGGCCTGTCGTTTCCAGTCTTCGTATGTCGCCGGCTCCTGCACCACGCTTGGCTCCCTGACCCCAGAAGAACGCTAGCCGCTCTGTCCTCGCGCGAAGGCATCACGGGCCCATGAAGTCGCGACGAAGCGAAAACACCAGTGCGGATTTCGGCACACTCTCGCCGGTCCCAGCGAAGTGAGGGCGTCGTTCACGCGAAGCAGTGTTTCGATTACGCTGACGCCGTGGATGCCGCACCGGGGCCGCTCAGCGAGCAGATGGCACTGTCGTTCGACGGGCAGGCGTCCCCTGCGATCGCGCTCCGCGGAGAGGTCGAGCACCAGGCGAACCTGCTGCCTTCGAGCTGGGGACTCGGGTGGTACCCGGAGAACCAACGCGCCGCATCCGTGCTTCGGGATTCCGACCTTCCCCAGGCCACGCCGCTCTCGGCGTTCCTTCACCGACGGGGCGATGCGCGCTCCAGCCTCTTCCTCGGGCACACCCGGGGTCTCCAGCCTCGTGGGGAACGCGGCAGCGCGCAGCCCTTCGCCAAGTCCTACGCCGGTCGCCAATGGCTCTTCTCGTGCGCGGGCGACCTTGCGCCCCACCTGAAGACGGCCCTTTCGCTGGACGACTCCTTCGACATCGCGCCGGTCGGCTCGACGCCGGTAGAGCACGCGTTCAGTTGGGTCGTGGCCCAACTCCGTCGGAAGACCGCACGGACCATCGACGAGTTCGGTTGGATCGAGATGCACGGGCTGCTGCGGCGGCTCAACGAGTTCGGGGCGGCGAGCTTTCTGCTCACCGATGGTGTCGACCTGCTTGCGTATCGGGACGCGGAGGATGCGGTCCCGCTCTACTGGACCCGTCGGATTCCGCCTCACGACGTGACCTCCCTCGAGGGTCGCTCCTTCTCGATCACCTACGATGATCCGACGGACGTCTCGCGCACGCTCCTGGCGTTCTCGACCTTGCCGATGCGGGGCGCCGCCTGGAATCCGCTCGAGACGAGTGAGCTGCGCGTGGTACGCCGGGGCGTTTCGGTATGGAGCAGTCATCCCGCCGGCATGGAAGAGCAGGTGTTTGCGCTCGCTCCGCATCGCCACACGAGCCCGGCCGAGCCCGAGGTCATGCACGCGACGGCATCCCAGCAGCAGGGCGCGGCGGCGCCGGTGCTGGCCGCGGGGATCACGCCCGACTTCGCGAACCTCACGGTCCGGCACGAGACGATCTACCGCTACGACCAGCCCATCGAGCGCAGCTCCCACCGCTTCTGCCTGCGACCGGTCGAAGACGAGCGACAGAAGGTGCTCGACCATTCACTCGAGATCTCGATCGACGGGATGCAGCGAGACTTCGAAGACGTGTTCGGAAACCGCGCCACGATCTTCGAGGTGACGACACCCTTCCAGGAGATGCGAATCGTCTCGCGGTCGGCCGTGCGCGTCGAGGGGGTGCTCGCGTCGCGGCTGAAGTCGCCGCTGCGCCGTGACCAGATCCCTCTGGTCTGGATGCCGTGGCAGCGTCAGATGATGCAGGCGTATTTGATGCCGCCCGAGCTGCCGGAGCTCGAGCTGCGTGAACTCTCGGAGTTCGCGATGAGCTTCGTGGAGCGTTGCGACCACGACCTCGTAGAGACGCTCCTCGACCTGAATCGAACCATCTATCGCGACTTCGGCTACCTGCCGGGCTCGACCACGGTAGAGACCACGCCCTTCCAGGCCTATGTCCAGCGCCGCGGCGTGTGTCAGGATTTCGCGAACGTACTGATCTGCGTCGCGCGCCTCCTCGGCGTTCCCGCCCGCTACCGCGTCGGCTACATCTACACGGGCGGCAGCTACGAGAACAAGATCCAGTCCGACGCCTCCCACGCCTGGGTCGAGGTCTATCTGCCGTGGACGGGATGGTTCGGCTTCGACCCGACGAACGGGTGCCTCGTCGGTGCCGATCACGTGCGCGTCGCCTGCGGGCGACAGTTTCGCGACGCGGCGCCGACCTCGGGCACGATCTACCGCGGAGGGGGTTTCGAGACCCTGGAGGTGGGGGTGCAGGTCGAGCGACTCACCGACGACGAGCTCGGAGAGCGCGGAATCATCCTTCCCAGCTAGCTGGGCTGCTCCGGGTTCGGCACGAAGTTCGCGCTGGGATCCATCGGTGGGGCTGTGCTGGGGAGCGGCGCGGGAAAGGCGGGGAGCTTCGCGAAGCTCTCGGCGAAGCCCCGTTGCCAGGCCTCGCGGACCTCGTGGTAGTAGGGCGAATCGGACTCGATCCGAAACGGCGTCGGCGGTGCGAAGTGGTCCGTCGGGTAGAGCGCGAAGTCGAATGGCGCCGCTACCGTGATGTTCGAGCGCACGGTGGCATCCATCGAAACCAACGCGAGCTTCGCTGCCTCCGATAGGGGCAGCGACTTGCGGACCAGCCGATCGAGCACGGGCTTCCCGTACTTCGTCTCGCCGATCTGGAGATAGGGAGTCTCGTCCGAGACTCCGATGTAGTTGCCCTGCGGGTAGATGAGGCGCAGCTCCGGTGGACCTCCTCGGATCTGGCCTCCGAGAATCAGGGTGACCTCGCCGGTCACGCCACTGCGAGCGAGCGCGGCACCGTGTTTCTCCTGGATCTCGCGGGACAGGCGACCCACGTACTCGGCGGCCTCGAAGACGCGACCGGCTGTCGAGAGGGAGGCGCCGTTCGGGGGGAACGCGAGGTCTCGCTCGATTCGATCGATGAGCTCGCGCGTGGTCGCGAGACTGCCCGCGGCGAGCAACACGAACGAGCGATCCTGGGCCGGCGCGAAGACATGGAGCTTGCGATAGCTCGTGACGTAGTCGACGCCGGCGTTCGTCCGTGTGTCCGCTCCGAATACGATGCCCTCGTCCACCTGGATCGCGACGCAGTAGGTCATCGGGGCCCGCCGCCCGTGGTGCTGGCCCAGCGGAGGTCCAGGATGTGGGGGAAGTGCGGGTGGGGGCGCAAGGGAATCGGGTCGAACGCGCCCTGTTGGTGGCCCCGGGCTTCGAAGCGCGCCAACCGGCGGCTCTCTGCCGCGGGGGCATTCACCGGACGTACTTCGGAAGCGCGCCCGCCCGGGTGCACGACGTGGTAGGTGCAACCGGCGACGTTTCGTCGATTCCACGTGTCGTAGAGATCCACGTGCAGGGGCGAGTGCACCCCGATGCGCGGGTGAAGACAGTGGGGTGGTTGCCAAGCGCGATAGCGCACACCGGCGATGAACTCACCGTTCGTCGCCGTCGGTTGCATCGGCACCTCGAAGCCGTTGCACAGGACCTTGTAGCGCTCCTCGACGAACCCGTACGCCTTCACCTGAATGCGCTCGACCGACGAGTCGACGTAGCGCGCTTGTCCGCCGGCTGCCGATTCCTCCCCGAGGACGTGCCAGGGTTCGAGGGCTCCGCGCACTTCGAGGCGCGTGGAATCGAGGGCCACCTCGCCGAAGCGAGGAAATCGGAATTCGAAGTGCGGGGCGAACCAATCAGGGTCCAGGTCGAAACCCGCGGCTCGGAGCTCTTCGAAGACCTCTCGGAGATCGCTTTCGACCCAGTGGGGCATCATGAACTGGTCGTGCAGGGCGGTTCGCCATTTGATCAGCGGACGCTCGTCTGGGCTGCGCCAGAACTTCGCGAGCAGCGAGCGTACGAGCAGCTGTTGGACGGCGCTCATGCGCTCGTGGGGCGGCATCTCGAACGCGCGGAGCTCGACGAGGCCGAGCCTTCCCGTCGGACCCTCCGGCGAGTAGAGCTTGTCGATGCAGAACTCGGCTCGGTGGGTGTTTCCCGTGACGTCGATGAGCACGTTCCGCAGGACGCGATCGACGAGCCAAGGCGCGACCGGCAGCTCGTCCTTGCGCGGAAGCTGGGCCAGCGCGAGCTCGAGTTCGTAGGCCGAATCGTCGCGTGCCTCGTCGACACGGGGTGCCTGGGAGGTAGGACCGATGAACCTGCCGCTGAAGAGGAAGGAGAGGGAGGGGTGGTTGTGCCAGAAGCGGAGGAAGCTCCCGAGGACGTCCGGGCGTCGGAGGAAGGGACTGTCGGCGGGCGTCAGACCGCCGAGCACGACGTGGTTGCCCCCGCCCGATCCAATGTGGGTGCCATCGACCTCGAACTTCTCCGCGATGAGCTTCTCGTGACGCGCCGCTTCGTAGAGCTCCTCGCTCTGACGCACGGCACCTCGCCAAGAGGTCGTCGGTGGGACGTTCACCTCGATCACCCCTGGGTCGGGCGTGATCCTGAACTCTCCGAGCCGGGGGTCGCGCGGAGGCGGGTAGCCTTCGAGCTGAACCGGAAGATCGAATTCGGCGGAAGTGTCCTCGATGGCCGCGATCAGCTCGATGAAGGGCTCGACGCGAGTGAGCGGCGGCAAGAAGACCTTGAGCTGGCCGCCCCGCGGCTCGACACAGAGCGCGCTGCGCACGATTCCGGGGGCCGACTCGAACGGGAGTGGCGGTGAAGCGCGCAAGCCTTCCGTCGCCGCATCCGTGCCGGTGAGACCCGAGCGGCGCTCCTGGAGTCGGGGCGACGTCTCGGCGAAGCGCCCAGGCTCGCCGAAGGGACGCGGCAGGGCAGGTCGCGGGGCGTACGGATCGAGGTCGCTGGAAAGCGGGAGGTCGCCTGGCGCCGCCCAGGGCTGGGACTCGAGCGGCAACCGGAATCCCATCGGCGAGTCCCCCGGGATCAGGTAACAGCGCTCCGAGCGCAGGAACCACTCACCGGTTTGCCACGCGCCGACATGCTCGAGGGGGAGCACCCAGCCCACGATCGAGGCGAGTCCCTGCTCGAAGATGCGCGCGAGTCGCGCGCGCTCGATCGGATCCTCGAGCTTCGAGTCGTGGGGGTCGACGTTGGTTGGGAGGCGACGCTCGCGCCAGAGGTGATACCAGGCGTCCTCGTATGCATCGATCCAGCGGTACTCCCGCAAACCGAGGCGTTGCGCGAGCCGATCGCCGAAGCGGGCCGCGTCGTCGACATCGTGCCCGTAGCTCCGGCCCGACTCGGCGAGGCGCGACGGATCGCGCCACAGCGGGTACCCGTCGTTGCGGTAGTAGCATCCGTAGGCCCAGCGCGGCAGCTGCTCCCCCGGGTACCACTTTCCCTGCCCGTGTTGGACAACGCCGCCCGGTGCCCAGAGCTGCATCAGGCGTCGCGTGAGGCGATCCGCGATCTCCGCCTTTCGACCGCCGAGTGCCTCCGTGTTCCATTCAGGCGCATCCGGTTCCTCGGAACTCACGAAGGTCGGCTCACCGCCGACACTCAACCGGACGTCATCGTGGGCAAGCTCCGCGTCGATCCGATCCCCGAGTTCGAGGATCCGCTGCCATCCTTCGTCGGTATAGGGCTTCGTGATCCGCGCATGGTCCACTACGCGCTGGACGTGCATGTCGAACTCGAACTCGGTCTCGACTTCCTCGACCACCCCCGACACGGGAGCCGCCGAAGACGGGTTCGGCGTCGCCGCGAGCGGAATGTGTCCTTCCGCGGCCAACAGCCCGGAGGTGGGGTCGAGTCCGACCCAGCCCGCGCCGGGAATGAAGCACTCGCACCAGGCGTGCAGGTCGGTGAAGTCGCGCTCGGGGCCAGGCGGTCCTTCGAGGGGCTTCTGGTCCGGCTTGAGTTGGATCAGGTAGCCCGAGACGAAGCGGGCGGCGATGCCCATGCGCCGAAGCACCTGGACCAGGAGCCAGGCCGAGTCGCGGCAGGAGCCGCGTCCGAGCTGCAGCGTCTCGTCGGGCGTCTGCACGCCGGGCTCCATCCGGATGACGTAGTCGACGGCAGCGGAGACCGCGCGGTTCGTTTCGACGAGCAGATCGTTGGTTTCGCGCGCGGTCCAGTCGAGCCCCTCGACGAACGCGGCAAGAGCGGGGGACGCGGGGAGCGTCACGAGGTAGGGCTCGAGGTCGGATCGCCATTCCTTGTCGTAGACGAAGGGCCACTCGCGAACCGACTCTTCGAGGAAGTAGTCGAAGGGGCTGTAGGCCTCGAGGTCGACGACCAGATCCACCGAGACCTCGAAGCGCTCGATCTTCTCGGGGTAGACCACCCGCGCGAGATAGTTGCCGTGCACGTCCTGTTGCCAGTTCAGGTAGTGCCCGTCGGGTCGGACGTCGAGGCTGTAGCGATGGACCGGCGTTCGGTTGTGCGGGGCGGGGCGGAGCCGAATCGTCTGCGGCCCGAGTTGCACCGGGCGCGCGTAGCCGTAGCTCGTGCGGTGATGGAGGGCGACGCGAATGGCCAAGGGAGGAATCCTCTGCGGGGCCCTGCAAGGATCACGAACCGCGTTCGGACCGCCAGGCGTTTTCACGCCGCTTCCGCGCTTGCCTGGGCCGCTCTCGGTCCATGTGCGCGGAGAACGGCGCATCGCGTTGCACATCCCGAGAAAGTTCGCGCCCGGCGCGCAGGCGAACCGACGCCTTCGGCTAGGTTTCCCGCTCACCGACGGGAGCAAGCGAATGGGCCGAGTGCACTGGATCGGCGGCGAGAAGGGAGGCGTCGGCAAATCGGTCGTCGCCCGCTTGCTCGCCCAGTACTGCATCGATCGAATGATCCCCTGGTCGGGTTTCGACACCGATCGGTCGCACGGCGCACTGCTTCGCTACTACAGCGAGTACACGCAGCGACTCGACGTCACCGAGATGGAAGAACTCGACGCGGTCGTGGATCAGCTCGAGGCGGGAGTCGAGGAGGTGGTCGTCGATCTCGCGGCGCAAACCGAAGCTCCGCTCTTCGAGTGGCTCGGGGCCGGAGACGTCATCGCGCTACTCGAGCAGCTCGGGCATCAGTCCTGGTTCTGGTATGTCGTGGACGACGGCAAGGATTCGGTGCAGCTGCTCTCGTCGCTCCTCGATCGGCTCGGCCGCTCGGGGAACGTCGTGTGCGTGCTCAACCGCGGGCGAGGCCGAGACTTCATGCTCTTCGAAGAAGCGAAGCTCGCGCAACGCGTCGAGGAGAGCGGGGGGGACGTCATCGAGCTTCCCGCACTGCACCCGGGTTCGATGCTCAGGATGGACGCCTACGACAAGAGCTTCTGGGCCGCGATCCACAACGACGACGCGACCCGCGGTCCCTGCCTCACGCTGATGCAGCGCCAGCGAGCGAACGTGTTCGTGCGCACGGCTCACGCGAACTTCTACGGACTCTTCCGCGAGCGCGCGAAGCGCAGGGGCGCCGCCGCATAACCCATCGCAGTTTCGCGGGGCGCGCTCGATCGTCGATGGCTGGCTAAGGGGTCGGGGCCCGCCTCGGAGTTACCCAGATCGCGGACGTGACGGCGCGCTCTTGCAGCGACTTCGGAGCCGGGGCGTTCACGCCGAGCAGGGCGGCGGCGTAGGTGGTGTGGCGCGGCGTCGGGATCTCGATGACCCGTGCGTAGTAGAGGGCTTCCTCGGCCGGATCGAAGTCCGGGTCCTGCCACATGGCGGTGAGCTGGGGGGCGCCGATCTCGTTCGTGTAGCTGGCCTCGTCGACGTTCACGGTGTTGCCGACGGGGGCGATGCCTCCGTCGGTGGGGGACTCCAGGCGTCCATCGGAGGCGGCCACGTCGTAGATGCGTTCGTGGGTCTTGCCGTCGGCGTCGACCCAGGCCTTGATGATCTGCGCGCGGTCGAGGTGCGCGCCGACCGGGTCCTTCAGCGCGACGACGACGAAGGTCGGCGACGTGTCCTGCTTCGCGTCGAGGGTGCCTCCCATCGGCACGCCCTCGCGGTAGGCGGTTTCGAGCCAATCGCCGCGGAGCAGGTCGCCCGGGTAGTCCCAGCCCGCGAAGAAGCGCACCGACATGCGCGGACCCGACGTGGCGTAGGTCTCCTTACGCTGCATGGCATCGAAGACCGACGGTCGGGTGTTGGCCTCGGCCCAGACCGCCACCAGCCCCGCCGCGCCGTAGACCCGCCAGGGAATGCGCTCGTAGGGCAGGATCGAAGCCTCGCCGACACGCTGGGCCGGGCTCCCGTCCATGAGCGGGAGCTTCCCGTGGTAGTTGTCCTCCTCGACCGAGAAGCTGGCGTTGTGGCTGTCGCTGCTTCCGATCACCCCGAAGCGGAACGGGTTCCAACCTTCGCGGTGGGCGAAGCCCAGGCCGGTGCGCAGGGCGTCGCGCGCGTAGCTGCCCTTCGGTTGGCTCGGCGGCGAATCGGCGGACATCACCGTCGTCATCAGCTCGAAGTCGGCGAAGGTGTCTTCGGGGGAGAGGTCGGGGTGGGTCTCGGAGGTGCCCTTGATCTGGAAGATCTCGACGATCGGTTCGTTGCGACCGCGCATCTCCGCGTAGGCGGCGTCGAAGGGCTCGCCCGCGAACTTCGTGGCCTCGAACATCCGGCCGTCGCTCACGTTCGAGTTGTGCGGAATCGCGAGTACCGGCATACCGTCGGCGCGCTGGGCGTCGAGGGCCTGCCAGAGGTCTTCCGGGTTCTCGGAATCGAGGGAGGAGTACGGGTAGTCCGGCACCTGGTTCGAGCGATAAACGACGTTGCGGTGGAGGTTCCGCGCCTCGGGCATCGAGGACCACTCGTAGGCGATGAAGCTGGTGAAGCGACCCGGGTCGTTGTGGCGCTCGGCGGCTTCGACCACGCTCTGCCAGGCGGAGCGGGAAACCTCCTCCATCCCCGCTCCCCCGAACGCTGCGTGGCGCTTCTCGCGACTCGACATCTGGCTGAAGACGATGCGGCCGAAGTGCCAGGTCATCCGCAGCGGGCTGCCCGACCGCACGACCTCTCGGAGTGCATCCGATTCGGCCTGTCCGCCGTCGGCCTGGTGTCGCGCGACGCCGAGGTACTCGGAGTGGTCGGTGACGGCCCCGAAGTCGAGCGGGCGCTGGGCGCGGATCGGGTAGCCGAGGGCGTGTTCGATCGTGCCGCCCTTCATGTAGTGATAGGCGTCATCGGGCAGCGCGCGTACCCCCATCGTGAAGGCGTCGTAGGAGAGCGCGGTGTGGATGTGGAGATCGCCCCAGAGCAGGTTGCGGTGGGGATCCGCCTCCACCACGGGGCGCTCGGGCGGCGGCGCCACCGTGGCCGGGTCGAAGGCCACGTCCAGGGTCGGGTCGTCGTAGCTGCCGCAGGCCAGCTGGGCCGACGCGAGGCCGCTGAGCATCGAAAGCCCCAGCGCAAGGGATCGCGAGCACGAGAACGAACGACGCGCGGTCTTCATGAACCGAGGGCTCCTCTCCGCGCCCCACGCCGCACGATCACGGGAGTGGGCCGGTTTTACATTGCGCGCACAATGTAACTTGACGTAGGATGCACGCGCAACGCAGGTTTTCCCGGGGCGGCGCGCAAGGGCCGGGCCCGGCATGCATCAGGAGGCACGCGATGGGTTTCCCGGGAATCGAAGGCAAGGTGGCGATCGTCACCGGTTCGGGGGGTGGCATCGGTGAGGGCTACGCCCGAGCACTCGCGCGAGAGGGTGCGCGGGTGGTCATCGCGGAGATCGACAAAGAGAAGGGCACGCGGGTGGCCGACGCCCTGCGCGCCGAGGGTGCCGAGGCCACCTTCGTCGAAGTCGACGTCAGCTCTCCCGAGTCGACGACGGCCCTCGCCGCCGCCACGGTCGACGCCTTCGGGGGCATCGACTTTCTCGTGAACAACGCTGCGATCTTCGGCGACATGAAGCTCGACTCGCTGGTGAACGTCGACTGGGACTACTACCAGAAGTTCATGGACGTCAACGTGAACGGTGCCTTGCTGTGCACCCGCGCTTGCGCGAAGAGCATGAAGGAGCGCGGGGGCGGCGCCATCGTGAACCAGTCCTCGACCGCCGGGTGGATGGGCGTCGGCTTCTACGGGCTCTCGAAGGGCGCCACGAACAGCCTCACCCACTGTCTCGCGCGCGAGCTCGGGCACGCGAACATCCGCGTGAACGCGATCGCGCCGGGGCCGACCGATACAGACGCGCTCGACAAGCAGGTGCCCGACGCGTATCGCGACCAGCTCGTGGCCGGGTTGCCGCTGGCTCGACTCGGGACGCCCGAAGACATGGCCGACGCCTGCCTGTTCCTGCTCTCGGACGCGGCGAAGTGGGTAACCGGGCAGATCTTCGCGGTGGACGGGGGCCAGATCACCCGGGGTTAGCGTCGAGGACACCGTGGGGCGTCGTCCCGCGTCTGCCGAACCCCCGGATTCCAGGGCTAACCTGCCGCCATGTCGCTCTCGCTCGATCGTCTGGCGCGGCCCTTCGTCACCTTCTCGGAGCGCTACTACCCCGACCCCTTCGTCTTCGCGATCGGGCTCACTGCGCTGACGTTCGGACTGGCGGTGACCGCGACGCCGACGACGGCCCAGGAAGCGCTCGAGATCTGGGGCGGCGGGCTCACGAACTTCCTGGGTTTCGCGATGCAGATCTGCATCGTCCTCGCGACGGCGCATGCGCTGGCCCACACCGACGCCGTGCGCCGCGGAATCGATCGCGTCGCACGCTGGCCACGCTCACCCGGGCAGGCCTACGCGTGGATCGCGCTGCTCTCGGGCATGGCGAGCATGGTGGCCGGCGCCCTCGGGCTCGTCGTCGGTGCGCTCGGTTCGCGCGCGATCGCGCGCGAGGGACGCGCGCGCGGGCTCCGCCTGCACTTCCCACTGCTCGTGGCGAGCGCCTACGGCGGCTTCCTGATCTGGCACATGGGTTACTCGGGCACCGCGCCCCTCGCGGTTGCGACCCCGGGCCACACCCTCGAAGGGGTGATGGGCATCCTGCCGATCACCGAAACCACCTTCGGCGCGTGGAATCTGGGCATCGCGGCCGTGACGCTCGTCGCGGTTGCCGCGGCGTGCAGCTTGTTGGCGCCACCCGAAGCCGAGGTCCTCGAACTCGAAGCGCCGCCCGACGCCGAGGCCGAGCCCGTCGTGGTCCCCGACACCCCTGCCGCACGACTCGATGGCGCGCGCTGGCTCTCGGTGCTGCTGGGTCTCCTATTCCTCGCGTTCGTCGTGTCCTGGTTCCGGAGCCGGGGCTTCCAACTCACCCTCGACCTCGTGAACTGGACGTTTCTCGCGGCCGGGCTCCTGCTCGCGCGTTCGCCCCGGCACTACCTCGCGCTGATCGCCGATGCGTGTCGAACCCTCGGCCCGGTCATTCTCCAGTACCCGCTCTACGCCGCGATCGTCGCCTTGATCACCCAGACCGAACTCGTCGGCCTGTTCTCGGACGGCTTCGTCGCCGTGGCGACGCCCCGCACCCTGGGCTTCTGGGCGTTCGTCTCCGGCGGCGTCTTGAACGTCTTCGTGCCGTCCGGGGGAGGGCAGTGGGCCGTGCAAGGCCCCATCTTCTTGCAGGCGGCGCGCGAGCTCGGCGTCCAGGACACGGTGATCGTGATGGGCGTCGCCTACGGAGACCAATGGACGAACATGATCCAGCCCTTCTGGGCCCTGCCGTTGCTCGCCATCGCGGGCGTCAACGCGCGCGCGATCATGGGCTACTGCTTCGTGATCTTCCTCGTGGGATTCGTCTGCCTCGGCGGTGGTTTGCTGGTGTGGGGTGCGGGCTAGCCGCGGGGGCTGCGTCGCGACTGCGCTAGTTTGGGCGGTCCATTCGACCCGAGACACGGACCGAGGACGCCCCCATGCTCGAACGCGACTTCACCGAAGAACAGCAGATGTTTCGCGCCGCCTACCGCCAGTTCCTGGCGACCGAGGTGGTGCCCTACATGGAGAAGTGGCGCGACGCCGGCATCGTCGACCGCGAGGTGTTCCGCAAGGCCGGCGAACAGGGGTTCCTGATGGTCTGGCCCGACGAGAAATACGGCGGCATGGGCGATCCGGACTTCCGCTTCGAGCAGGTGATCATCGAAGAAACGGCCTATGCCCGCGCCAACGACTGGTACAACTCGCTCCACAGCCGTCTGGTGGGTCCCTACCTGACGCGCTTCGGTTCCCAGGAGCAGTGTGATCGCTTTCTCCCGAAATGCGTGAGCGGCGAGACGGTCCTGGCGATCGCGATGACGGAGCCCGACGCGGGCTCGGATCTCGCCGGTATGCGCGCCACCGCGGTGGAGCACGACGACCACTGGGTCCTCAATGGGACGAAGACCTATATCTCGAACGGGATCAACGGCGACCTGATCGTCGTCGCCGCGAAGACCGGCTCGAGTGAAGAGCGCCATGCGATGACCCTCTTCCTCGTCGAGCGCGGGATGGAGGGCTTCGAGCGCGGACGCAATCTCAAGAAGATGGGTCTGAAGGCCCAGGACACCGCCGAGATCTTCTTCAAGGACGTGAAGGTGCCGAAGGCGAACGTGCTCGGTGAGCCGGGCCGCGGCTTCTACTACCTGATGGAGGGCCTGGCCGAGGAGCGCTTGATCGGGGCCTGCGGCTATCTCGCCGCCGCCCAGTGCTCCTTCGACCTGACCCTCGAGTTCGTGAAGGACCGGCAGGTGTTTCAGAAGCCCCTGGCGGCCTTCCAGAACACCCAGTTCCAGCTGGCCCAGTTGCGCACCGAGCTCGACCTCGCGCAGACCTACGTCGACCAGTGCGTCGCGTCCTTCAATCGCGGAAAACTGTCGGCGGTCGACGCGGCGAAGGCGAAGCTCGTCACCTCCGAACTCCAGGTGAAGTCTGCGGACGTCGGGGTGCAGCTCCACGGCGGCGCCGGCTACATGGACGAGTATCCGATCTCGCGCCAGTACACGGATGCCCGCATCGCACCGATCTACGCGGGGACCTCCGAGGTGATGAAGATCATCATCAGCCGCGACGTCCTCGGCGACGGCTACGAGCCCTTCAACAAGCGCAACTTCTGAGGCTAGGCGCTCGCGCTGGCGTTGAGCGCGTCGCGAATCGTCAGCTTCCCCAGCTGCGACATGTGGACCTCGTCAGGGCCGTCGGCGATCCGACAGAAGCGCGCCTGCAGGAACACCTCGGGGAGCAGGGTGTCCTGAGACACGCCCATCCCGCCGAACACCTGGATGGCGCGGTCGGCGACGTTCTGGGCCATCTGGGGCGCCACGATCTTGACCATCGCGATGTGGTGGCGCGCTCCGGCCACGCCCTCGCGGTCCATCTTGTCCGCAGCGGCGAGCACCAGGAGCCGGCACTGCTCGATCTCGCAGCGGGATCGCGCGATCTCGTGCTGCACGCTCGTCTTGTCGCTGAGCGGCTCGCGGAAGGCGACGCGTGACGTGGCGCGCTCGCACATGAGTTCCAGGCAGCGCTGGGCAAGCCCGACGAAGGTCATGGCGTACTGGAAGCGCCCGGGCCCGAGGCGTCCCTGGGCGATCTCGAAGCCGCGTCCCTCGCCGAGGATCAGGTTCTCGACGGGCACCCGCACGTCTTCGAAGACGCAGTCGCCCTCGCCCCGAGGCGAGTGGTAGCCGCCGAACGCGCGCAGCGGCCGTTCGATGCGAAAGCCGGGGGTGTCCGTCGGCACCAGGATCGTCGAGTGCTGCTGGTGACGATCGTTCTCGGGGTTCGACTTCCCCATCACCAGCATCACCTTGCAGTCGGGGCTGATGACACCGGTGGTCCACCACTTCCGGCCGTTCAAGACGTAGTGATCGCCGTCGCGTTCGATCTCGAGCTCCATGTTCGTCGCGTCCGACGAGGCGACCTGGGGCTCGGTCATCGCGTAGGCCGAGCGGATCTCGCCGTCGAGCAGCGGCTGCAACCAGCGCTCCTGCTGCGCGGGCGTCCCGTACTTGCACAGCACTTCCATGTTGCCGCGGTCGGGCGCGCTGCAGTTGAAGATCCCCTGGGCCCAGGTGACCCGCGACATCGTCTCCATCAGCGGTGCGATCTCGAGATTGCTGAGACCGGGGCTCCAGGGCGCGTACTCCTTCGGCAAGAAGAAGTTCCAGAGGCCCTGTTCGCGCGCCTTGCCTTTGAGTTCGGACACGAAAGGCGGCGATTGCCAGAGGTTCGTGTGATCCGAGACGAAGGCCTCGTACTCGCGCTCGCGCGGGAAGATGTGCTCGTCCATGAACGCCTGCAGGCGCGCGCGGATCTCGGTGACTCGTTCGCTGGGTTCGAAGCTCATCCAGGCCTCCGGGGGTGAGTGGCGAATCGGGGCCCCGGGCTTCCCCGGGAGACCGCCCAAGGTTCCACGTTTCCTCGGCTTTTTCACTTCCCGCCGACCAGAGGCAGGCCTCGGGTCTTTTGATTTACATCATTAAAAAAATGGTGTAAAACTTACCCGATGCCGCGTCCCGCCATGCCCGCCGAAGCCGTCGCCGCCACCCGCGCGGCGCTCCTCGACGTCGCCGAGTCGCTCTACGAGGCGGGCGGGCACGAGGCCATGTCGTTTCGCGCGATCGCCTCGGCCTACGGCTGCAGCAACACGATGCCCTACTCGTACTTCGATTCGAAGGCGGCCATCGTCGACGCGCTGCGGATTCGCGCGTACCGCTGGATGCAAGGCGTCCTCGAGAAAGCGGTGGTGTCGACTCCCGACGCCTTGGAAGCGCTTGGCGCGCTCGCGCGGGCCTACGTCGCGGCCGCAGCCGAGCGCCCGCGCATGTACGAGCTCCTGTACTCGTCGCACGGCGCGATTCGCGAGACCGACCCGGCGTTGGTCGAGGCGAAGCTCGGAGCGTTGTCGGTGTGTCGCCGGGTCATCGAGGCCGTTGCCGAGGAGTCCGAGTGGGCACTGCGCGCGAACCCGGAAACCACCGCCCACCTGTTCTGGGTGGCGGCCCATGGACTCGTGTCTCTCGAGGAGGGCGGCTTCCTCGTGTTGGGACCCCGCATCGACGAACTCTTGCCCGTGCTGTTCACGGCGCTGTCCGTCGGCATGGTGGAGCAGAAGGACGCATGAGCGAGCTGCCTCGAGAGGGCGACATCGTCGTTCGCCAGATTCCCTTCGCCTTCCCGGACGATCTCGATCCGCTCTGGAGTTCGCACCACGAGTGGTCTCACATGGTGAACGGGACTTCGCTCACCATGCCCTACCTGGAGCCCTTCCTGATCGCGACCTTGAAGGAAGGGATCGAGCTCACCGACGACCCCGCTGTGAAGAGAGAAGCACGCGGTTTCATGGCCCAGGAGGCCCAGCACTACAAGACCCACCGGCGCTACAACGAGCTGCTGAAGGCCCATGGCTACCCCGAACTGGCCGAGATCGAGGTGGCGATGGAACGCAGCTACGACCGGTTGCGGAAGCGCTCGCTCACCTACCGCCTCGCCTACGCCTGCGGGTTCGAGACGATGACGCTGGGTGTCACCAACTGGCTGATCTCGGATCGAAAGGCGCTCTTCGGCGGCACCGACACCCGCGTCGCCTCCTTCATCCTGTGGCACTTCGTCGAGGAGGCCGAGCACAAGCGCGCAGCCTTCGACGTCTACCAGGCGGTGCGCGGGCAGTACTGGCCGCGGCTGCTGGGGGTGTTCACGGGTTCGTTCCACGTGCTCTGGTGGGCGCGGAAGGGCACCGTCGCGATGCTGAAGGCCGACGGGCGCTGGCACGACTGGCGATCGCGTCTGCGGCTGTGGCGGCGTACGGCCGACTTCTTCCGCGCGGCGCTCCCGGTCATCCTGCGCAGCGCGAGTCCCTGGCACGATCCGCGCAACGAACCCGATCCGCCGTGGGTGCGCGACTGGATCGCCGGCTATGCGGCCGCAGATCCGGGCCGCGCTCCGCTGCTCGATACCGACGATCCCGAACTCCCCATCCCGTTCGCGATGAAAGGAGCCGCATGAAGGCCCTCAAGCTCTCGGCGCCCCGGGGTGCCGTTTCCCTCGAAGACGTGGCCAAGCCCACGCCCGGCGCGGGCGAAGTGCTGATCCAGGTCGAGGCCTCCGGGCTGTGTTACACGGACGTCCACCTCTGCGACGGCGACTGGGCCCTCGTCGAGGACGTCATGAAGCGCGATCTCACCCTCGGCCACGAGGCGATCGGGGTGATCGAGGCCATCGGCCCGGGCGTCACCGAGCGCACGGTCGGAGAGCGCGTCGCGGCGCCCTTTCTGCGGGCCGCCTGCGGGACCTGCAAACAGTGTCGCCGCGGCGAGGAGAACCACTGCCCCGGCGCGACGACCCTCGGCATGACCCACGACGGTTCCCACGCGGAGTACGTCGTGGCGGTCGCAGACTTCGTGGTCCCGGTCCCCGACGGTGTGGCGCCCGAACAGGCGGCGCCGCTGGCGTGCGCCGGCATGAGCGTGCTCGGCGCGCTCCGCAACGCGGGCGTCGGCGTGGGCACCGGGCTCGGTGTGATCGGTGTGGGCGGCCAGGGCCACTTCGCGATCCAACTCGGCAAGGCGATGGGGGCGACGGTCGTGGCGATGGACCTCGACCCGGAGAAGGTGGAGTTGGCGACGAAGCTCGGCGCCGATCGCGCCCTGTGCGTGTCCGACGCCGCCTTGCTGCCCGAACTCATGGGGTTGGGACTCGACGTCGTGGTCGTCACGGCGCCCTCCCACGAAGCCCACGCCCTGGCGCTCGCCGTCGCCGGGCATGGCGGCACGATCTCGCTGTGCGCGGTGCCGGGGGGCGAGACCCCGATCTCGATGACCGCCTGTGCCTTCAAGGGGCTGAAGCTCCTGACCCAGGCGGTGGCCACGCGTCAGGAGCTGACCGACATCCTGGAGCTCGCGGCGCAGGGCAAGATCGAATCCCACGTCGAGACGCGCCCGCTGGAACGCGGCCCCGAAGCGATCGCCCAGCTGCGCGACCGCGGCGTCGTGGGCCGCATCGTGTTGGTGCCCTGAGCGACCGGACATCGCGGGAGCCGCCGCCGGTCGCGTAGAATGCGCCCATGGACGGGATCCACGACCTCGGCGGCATGGTGGGCTTCGGCGCCATCGATCCGGAGGGCGACGAGCCCACCTTTCATGCGCCCTGGGAGGCCACGGCGTTTCGCATCAACGTTGCCGCGATCGCGCTGTTGCGGGCCTACAACACCGACGAGTACCGCCACGCGATCGAACGCATGGAGCCGGTGCACTACCTCCAGGCGCGCTACTACGAGCGCGTGCTGACGGGGGCGACCAGCCTGCTGGTCGAGAAGGGCGTCCTCGACCACGCCGATCTCGAGCGGCGCGCCGGGGGACGTTTTCCCCTGGCGCTGCCGGTGCACGCCAACGCAGACGAGGGACGGTCCGAGCCCGCGGCTCCGCGGTTCGCCGTGGGGGACGGGGTGATCGTGCGCCGCGACCACAAGCCCGGGCACACGCGCGCGCCGCGCTACGTCCGAGGACAGCCGGGCGTCGTGGTCCACGTCGCGCCGGCGTTTTGGTATCCCGACGCCAGTGCGCACGGGCTCCCCGGTCGACGCGAGCCCACCTATCACGTCGAGTTCGAAGCCACGGCACTCTGGGGCGACGCGGCCGAGCCCGATGCCCCGGTCGTCGTGGATCTGTGGGAGAGCTATCTGGAGCCCCGGTCATGAAACGGGACCCCAATCGTGAGTTCGGAGTCCCCTTCGTGAGCTCCGAGTCCGGTACCTTGAATCGGGAGTCCGTGGCGTGAGTGAATCTCCGATCGCGAGCCCGAAAGCTCGGGCCGAAGCCGTCGTCCAGGCGCTGCGCGAGCAGGGGCAGCTCCCCGAAGGCGCCCTGGAAACCGTCGAGGCCATCGAGGAGCGCCTCGATTGGCACAACGGGGCGCGCGTCGTCGCGAAAGCGTGGACCGACCCGGGCTATCACGCCCGACTCCTCGCCGATGGAACCACCGCATGCGCGGAGCTCGGTTTCGAGGGGCCCCAGGGCGAGTACATCGTGGTGCTCGAAGACACGGACACCACGAAGAACGTGATCGTGTGCACCCAGTGCTCGTGCACCGCCTGGCCGGTGCTCGGCCTGCCCCCCGACTGGTACAAGCGCCCCGAGTACCGCGCGCGCGTGGTCCGCGAACCGCGCCGCGTGTTGCGCGAACTCGGGCTCGATCTCGCGCCCGAGATTCGGGTGCGCGTGTGGGACACCACCGCCGAGACACGTTTCCTCGTGTTGCCCCAGCGTCCGGCGGGTACGGAGAGCTGGAGCGAGGATGACCTCGCGGAGCTGGTGACGCGCGAATCGATGATCGGGATCGCGCGGGTGCCCGCGCCGGGCTGAGCCCGGACGACCGCTAGGTCGTGGATGCCGGTGCGGGTCGCAGGGCGAGCACCTCGGTCTCGCACAAGAGATCCGGTCGGCACACGGTGGCGGCGACCAGGGCGTGGGGGAACCCGTCGAACCCCGCCGCTCGCAGCTGCGCACGCAGACGCTCGGCGTCGGCCGGGTGCTTCAGGTAGGTGATCGCCGAGGCGATGTCGCCGAAGCCCGCGTCCTGGCGTTCCAGCAGCGTCGCGACGTTCAGGAGCATGCGCTCGACCTGGGCCTCGAGATCGCCGGCGTGCACCGTTTGCCCGGCTTCGTCGATGCTCGCCGTGCCCGACACGTACAGGGCGACCTTGTTCGCCTCGGCGACACGGAGGCCCCGCACGAAGTCCGAGCCGTAGACGGGCGCTTCGTTCAACGTGGGCGTCGTCATCACCGTGCGTTCGGGCGCCCCGGGACCGCTCGTCGCGATCGCGGTCAGGCCCAGGCACAGGTCGTGATGCTCTGGAACCGGGGCGCCGCCGATGCCGGTACTCGCCGGCGGCGGATCGATGGACCGCTCGGCGAAGAAGTCACGTCGCGCCCGGTTGAAGGCGTCGTAGTCGCGTTCCATCTCGCGCAGATGGATCCAGGTGCGCGCCACGTCTTCGAAGCCGAACCCCGCGTCCGCGAGCAGCCGATCCGACGCCCGGAACATGGCCCGTGTTTGCGCGTAGGCGTCCGCGCCGGAACCGACGATTCCGTGGGCCGTGAAGCGGCGCTCCTCACCCAGGGTGATGCGTTGTCCCGGCGCAGGCGGGCGCGCAGGGGCCTCGTCGCGCACCGCGAAGGACTCGAAGCGTGCCGGCTCCGTCGGAACCCAGGCCTGCAGCGAGAGCTCGAGCGGCGCGTCCGCCTGCAGCGGCGGCTGGCGAACCTCGAGGGTGGGCGGCGTGGGATCACCTTTGGCCGCCCCGACGACCTGCGCACGTGCCGCGCGCACGGCCTCGGCATCCGACGTGTGGCGCAAGAAGCAGAACTCGCTCGAGATCGCGTCGAACCCGGTGCCGGCGGTGGCGAGGGCCTCGCCGACGGCCCTGTAGAGAGCGCGCGCCTGACCGCCCACATCCGGGTTCGCTGAAACGGGGGCCGCGTGCAGGTAGAACTCCTGCGCAACGGGACCCTTCCAGCGACGGAGCGTGACGCGGCAGCCTTGTGCCTCGAGCGTCTCGGCGGGCGAAAGCGGCGACACGCGGATCCTCAGCGCGGGAGCGACGCCCAGAGCTGCGGCGCCGAGCTCGCGCACCACGCGCGGCCGATCGAATCGATAGCGCACCGCGGGCCCGCCCGTCCTGGGGACGAGCGGGCGCCGCGAAAGCGACTCAGGCCGAGTGCGTCCTCAGCAGCCGTCCGTCGGCAACAGGCCGTCGGGCTGCGACGAGAAGAAGGTGAGATCGCTCGGGCGGTTGCCCTGGAAGCAGTTGCCGATTCCGGGCTCCGGCCCTGCCGGCGGCGGGGTCTGGAAGTAGAGGATGTCCACCGGCGGCAGCGGGATCGGCGGCACGCCGCCCGCGTTGTCGATGAACCGGTTCGCGAAGATGCTGTTGTTGTTCGCGGAGGGATCGGCGACCGGTGGCCGGTTGATACAGTTGCGACTGGGATCCCCGAGCGCCACGGCGGTACACCACCCCAACACGCCGAGCCCGACGAAGTCGTTCCCCTTGATGCGGTTCCACGCCACCACGTGGTCGGAAACGCCGAGTAACAACACGCCCACGCCCGGGTTCAAGCCGGCCTGGAAGGACTGCGGCGGGGCCGGGTTCGGCAGGTTGTTGTCGTAGATGTTGTTGAACGCGACGATCCAGTTTTCCATCACGGCCTGCGGCGGGTTGCCGGCCGCATTCGGGTGGAAGAGGCCCACGCCCACCGTGTTGTCGTGGATCTTGTTGAAGGTGACCCACACGTTGTTGGCGACGGTGATCTCGAAGCCGATCGTGCTGTTGAACATCTCGTTGCCGACCACGCGGACGTTCTCGCCGCCGGCCACCCACATCGCGGTGTCGAGCGAGCCGTAGGAGACGTTGGCCGCGACCAGGCCGTTCGCGGACAGGGTCGGGTAGATGCCGTTGTTCAGGTTGTTGACCGACTCGTTCCGGATGAACTGGAAGTCGTCGACCCAGCGCGTCTGGATCCCGTTCACCGGGAAGCCCTCGACGGTGAAGCCGCGCAGGTAGAAGCCCTGCAGGCGCGTCGGGCAGGTGCCTTCGTCGTCGTCGTACTCGCAGCCGGGAGGCGCCGCGTAGATGCCCGTCTCCTGACTGCCGTCGTGGAGGATGCGGACCTTGCCGGCTTCGCCGAGGTGCCGGCGCACCTTGCCGATCAGGCGGATGTCGTCCTTCTCGATGCGAAGGCCGTACAGGCCGTTCGGATCTTCCTGGTAGGTGCCGGGCCAGACGAGCACCGTGTCGCCCGGCGAGGCGGCATCGAGTGCCGCCTGAATCGACTCGCCCGGATGGACGCGGTGGATCGCCGCGGTCGCGGCGCTCGCCGTGACGAGCAGCGCGATTCCGAGCAGAAGGGATGTGCAGCGCAGTTTCATCGGGTTCTCCGCAATCGGCCGTGGGCCGAATCCGACGTGGATGAGCAGGGGAGGGGCAACTTCCCGCGTTCCCTTTCTACGCGGAAAGGCTTTCCCCTGTCAATTTCAGAAGCGGGGAAGGCAGGTTCCAGCCGCGCCGCCCGGCTCGGTCGGCTCCGCCCGGTCGGGGTCGGCGGTGCGGCCGGCCCGGTTTGACTTCGCTCGGCTGGATCCACCACAATCCGGCCGAACCCGCGGGGCCACGGCCACATCGCCCCGACCCTGCCCGCGCTCCGGCATTCTCGCCGCGCCCTCCCAACAGGTCCCCAACTCTATGGCCCTCCGCTCCACCGCGCGCGCCGCGACCCGAAACGCCTTTGCGCGCGGTGCCTTTGCCGTGCTCGCCGGTCTCCATTGGCTGGCCTGCGAAGCCGCCCAGACGCCGATCGCGTTTCCGAGCGCCGCGTCCGGCGCGCTCGAGATCGCCTATCCGCTCGATCAAACGCTGTTTCCCCCGGAGATCGCGGCTCCGACGGTGGTCTGGGAGGATGCGACCGACGGCGTGGCGCGGTGGGAGGTGTTCGTGCGCGCCGGTTCGCTCGAACTCCAGGCCTCGGCCGCCGAGCCGCGCTGGCAGCCCAGCGAAACCGACTGGAGCCGGATCAAGGAAGCGAGCGTCGCGGCCGACGCCGAGCTGGCCGTCGTCGGAGTCGCGGAGGGCGGGGCGCGGTCGTCCGCGACCGTCCGCGTCCGCACCTCCACCGACCCGGTCGGCGACGCGATCTTCTACCGCGAGGTGCCGCTGCCCTTCATCGACGCGGTGCAGGATCCCTCCCAGATCCGCTGGCGCTTCGGACAGGTCGACTCGGTGGAGCGACCGCCGATCGTGCTCACCGACCTGCCGGTCTGCGGCAACTGCCACTCCTTCTCCGACGACGGCGCGACCCTCGGGCTCGACGTCGACTACGGCAACGACAAGGGCGGCTACGCGATCCTGCCCGTCTCGAAGGAGATGGTGCTCGACGACGAGAAGATCATCACCTGGAGCGACTACCGCCGCGACGACGGCGAGGGCACGTTCGGCCTGCTGTCCCAGGTGTCGCCCGACGGTCGCTACGTGATCAGCACGGTGAAGGACCGCGCCGTGTTCGTCGCGACGCCGGGCATCGAGTTCTCGCAGCTCTTCTTCCCCATCAAGGGGATCCTCGTCGTCTACGACACCCAGACGGGCACCTACACACCGCTGCCCGGCGCTGACGACCCGGAGTACGTCCAGAGCAACCCGACCTGGAGCCCGGACGGCAAGACGATCGTGTTCGCGCGTTCGAAGGCCTATCGCAAGGAGGCGATCGAGAACGCGCCCGGCATCCTGCTGTCCGAACACGACGTGCCCGAGTTCATCGAGGACGACGAGCCGTTCCAGTTCGATCTGTACCGCATCCCCTTCAACGAGGGACGCGGCGGCCAGGCCGAGCCGATCGAAGGCGCGTCCCACGACGGCAAGAGCAACTTCTTCGCGAAGTTCTCGCCCGACGGGAAGTGGATCGTCTTCTGCAAGGCCCAGAACTACATGCTGCTCATGCCGGACAGCGAGCTCTTCATCATCCCGGCCGAGGGCGGCGAGGCGCGGCGCCTGCGCGCGAACACGCCGCTCATGAACTCGTGGCACAGCTTCTCCTCGAACGGCCGCTGGCTCGTGTTCTCGTCGAAGGCCTACACGCCCTACACCCAGCTCTTCCTCACCCACATCGACGAAGCAGGGCGCTCCACGCCGCCGGTGGTGCTCGATCGCTTCACCGAGCCCGATCGCGCCGCGAACATCCCCGAGTTCGTGCCGATCCCGGCGGCTTCGATCGCGAAGATCCAGGAGCAGTTCCTCGACGCCTATTCCTTCCTGCGCGCGGGCATGGCGAACGAGCGCACGGGCAACTACCCGGGCGCCGTGCGCTCCTACGAGCGCGGCCTCGCCGTCGAGCCCGAGAACGTCGAACTCTTGAACGCCCTCGGCTTCTCGCTCTTCCAACAAGGGAAGAGCGACGAAGCGGTGGTCGCCCTCGAACGCGCCGTCGACATCGACCCGGAGCACGCGAAGTCCCACAACAACCTGGCCCTCGCGTCGATCGACCTCGGCGAGCTCGAGATCGCGGAGGTCCACTACCGAGAGTCCCTCGCGATCGAGCCCCAGGCCGCCGTCTACAACGACCTGGGTTTCGTGCTGGAGCGTCAGGGGATCCTCGAAGAAGCGGTCGAGATGTACCGCAAGTCGCTCGCGCTGGATCCCGACTCGGCGGCCGCTCACTACAACTTCGCGGCCTACCTGTCTCGCGTCGGAGAGTACGCCGAAGCCGAGACCCACTTCCGGGCGGCCCTCGAGCAGAGCCCGAACAGCCAGACCCACAGCGGCCTGGGCTTCGTCCTCGGGCAGCAGGGGCGCGGCGAAGAAGCGGTCCGCAGCTTGAACGCCGCGATCGACGCCGACAAGAACAACGCCGTCGCCTACGAACACCTCGCCGCCCTCTACGTCGAGCAGGGGAAGTTCGACGAAGCCGCCGGCGCCTACCGCCGCCTCACGCGCGCGCGTCCGAGCGCCAGCGCCCACGCCGGGCTCGCCGACGTGTTGGATCGACTCGGGCGGCCCCAGGAAGCCGCACGCGAGCGCGAGCTGGCGCGGATGTTCGAGCGCGGAGGCGCCGGAGCGCCCGGCTCCTAGGGAAGGGGCAGCGTGATCTGGCCAGCGAGCGCCAGTGCGCCTTGCGCCACTGCGGCCAGCCATGCGGTCTCGCCCGCCAGGAGCGAGCCGCCCAACGCGAGTACCGCGACGGCGAGCGCGACGTCGAACACGACATAGGCGAGTGGCCCATCGATTCCTTGCCGGCGGTCTGCGGACGCGTCGGAGAGCGCGGGCCCCTGGGCCGCGATCGCCGCGGTGAGCGCTCTCCAGCCGCCGCGCGGCGGGGTCGTGAGGTCGAGCTTGCGGGTCATCGGGTTCCACAGGAAGTGCTCACCGACCGCCCAGCGATCGCGTCGGCCCACGAGCTTCTCGACGAAGCCGCGTCCACCATCCGGGCTCTCCACCGCCGGGTCGATGGCGAACGCGAGGACGGTCACCCACATCGGGTCTTCGCTGTTCGGCTTGCGCTCGATGCGGCGCTCCTCGAACGCGACGCCTCGAATCGCCGACCAGGCCAGGAGGTGGTCCGAGGCGCCGATTCCGCCCAACCCCACCGAACCGGCATACAGTCGCAGGCCCTCGGGAAGCAGATCGAGGAGCGGCTTCGCCGGACCCCGCAGCGCCGTCGCGCCGAGGCCCACGAGCAGGGCGCCCAGCCCGCCGAACAGCGGCCAGCTGCCGGCACCGGTCTCGCGCATCAGGCACGCCACGCCCAAGAGGCCCAGGGACAGGGTCCAGGTCGCCCGCCAGACGCCGCGCCGATCCTCGTGAAACCGCACCTCTTCCCTAGCGGCCGAACGCGGCGGGTACTGGACGGCCGGGCCCCGGGGCCGCTAGCGACCGCAGGCGGCGGCTCGATAGACTGCCCCTTCCGCTGCGGCGACCGCCGTGCGGCTCTTTGCGAAAGGACCCGTCCGATGGCTGACGCCCTGCTCTCCAGCCCCGAACACGACCTCTTCCGGGAGACCGTCCGCAAGTTCGTCGAGGACGAGTTGCGTCCGCGGGCGCGCGAGTTCGACGCGGCGGGCCGCTTCGACAAGACCCTCTACAAGAAGATGGGTGACCTCGGGATGCTCGGGCTGCGCTACGAGCCCGAGTACGGCGGCGCCGGGCTCGACTGGTCCTTCACCGCGGTGATGTTCGAAGAGATCGGCCGCTGCGACAACGCGGGCGTGTCGATGGGCATCAGCGTCCACACGGACATGGCGACGCCCTCCCTCGCCGAGTTCGGCAGCGACGAGTTGAAACGTCACTACCTCGCGCCGTCGATCGCGGGCGAGATGGTCTCGGCGATCGCGGTCACCGAGCCCGACGCGGGCTCGGACGTGGCCGGCGTGAAGACGCGCGCCGTCCGCGATGGCGACGAGTGGGTGATCAACGGCTCGAAGATCTACATCACCAACGCGGCCACGGCGGACTGGCTGTGTCTGCTGGCCGTCACCGACCCGGACGCGGGCTACGGCGGCTACTCCCAGATCATCGTCCCGACCGACAGCCCGGGCTTCCGCTACGACCTGCTCGACAAGATCGGCAACCGCGGCTCGGACACGGGACAGCTCTTCTTCGAAGATGTCCGCGTGCCCGTCGCGAACACGATCGGCGACATCGGTCGCGGCTTCCAGCAGCAGATGATGCAGTTCCAGGACGAACGCCTGGTGGCCTGCGTGGCGGCGATGGCCCAGTCCCTCGATCTCTGGGACGAGACGAAGCGCTGGGCCCAGGAGCGCGTGCTCTTCGGCAAGCCGCTATCGAAGATGCAGAACACCCAGTTCAAGCTGGTGGAGCTGAAGACCCAGATCACCGCGGCGAAGGCCCTGATCCGGGATTGCGTGCAGCAGCGCGTCGACGGCGTGGACGCCACCGAGTTGATCACGATGGCGAAGCTCCTGTGCGGGCGCGTGTCGCGGCAGGTGGCCGACGAATGCATCCAGCTCCACGGGGGCTACGGCTACATGCGCGAGAGCGCCGCGGGCCGCGCCTTCGTCGATTCGCGGCTGATCTCGATCGGCGGCGGCTCGGACGAGACGATGCTCCACTACCTGGCGAAGCAGCTCGGACTCTGAGCCCGTTGGCGACGACCGGCGGCTAGGGCTCGACGAGCTCGGCCAGGAAGCGCGGCGTGACCTCCGACGCGAGCGCGTTCATCGAGGTCGTTTGCGCCACTTCAGGCAGGGCATCGTCGGGGATCGTGACCTCGAAGTGCTCCTCGACCGCCATCACCAGTTCGACCACGTCCAGGTCGTCGGCTCCGTAGGACCGGAGTGGTGCATCCGGATCGATCGCGGTGGTGGGCGTATCGAGCTGGACGGAGATGATCTCGATCACCTGGGCGAGGGCGCGGTCGCCCGCGGGTTCGACCTCCTCGGCCACGGCGGGTGTCTCGCGCTGCACCGTCTGAGCGGGTTCCGGCTCCTGGGGAGTCTCGACGGGCGCTTCCGTCTCGACGGTTTCCGAGGTCGCCGGCACCTCGGCCGGGGGAGGCGACGCTTCGCTGCACGCGACCGTGAGCGCTCCCATCAGCGCGACGCAAACCCCACGCACCATGACGTTCCCCCCCTGCCGACCCGGGTCGTCGACACACGGGAAGGTCGCTCAGCGACGACGCCGCGTCGAGCGCGCGGTGGGTCAGGCCGACGCCGTCTCCCCGTTGCTTTCGATCGTGGGGTGCAGCGTGGCGAGCAGGCTTCCGAGGGCAATGTAGGGAGGGCAGATCGCCTCTCGTCCGAGGGCCTCCGCGAAGCGTCCGAGCCACGGAGTCAGTGCCTCGTGTTCCAGGTGGCTCGCGACCTCGCGCACGCGGGCGTCGTCGTCGGTGGCGGCGCGGGCCACCAGGTCGAGCAGCAGCGCTGCGTGGTCGAGGGGAAGCGTGCCCCAGGGTTCGGCCTGCTGCGGCGTGCGACCCAGGGCTTCGAGGGCGCGGTTGACCAGCGTGGCGAGCTGGGCGCCGAGCGCTTCCCGTTCCCCCTCGAGCCACGCGGACGCAAAGGGCGGGATGCCCCCCGGCAAGAGGAACAAGCGCGCGAACTCGCTGCGCACCTCACGCTCGCGGTCCGCGGAGAAGGGCGCGTCGAGCCAGGCTGCACAGCCGGGCGCGGCTTCGTCGAGGACGCTCGCGATGGCGGGCGTCGCCAACCAGCGCACCCGTTCGGTGTCGAGTTCGCGCAGCAAGAGGTCTGCTGCAAAAACGTACACCGGCGCGCGCTCGGCCAAGCTGAGCTTCACCCGGCCGCTCCACCGCGCGCAGCCGGGCCTTCGACCCGCCGCACCCGACACACCGTGTCGAACCAGTTCTGACCGCCGACCAGCGGGTTGGCCTGGATCGGCAGGGCGTCGTTGAGCGCGATGCCGTTTCCGGGCCCGCCGTTCGCCTTCGACCACCACAGACGACCCGAGACGTCGGCATCGGCGAGGGCGGCCGGGTCCATGCCGGCTGTCGCGGCGGCGGCCTTTCCGGAGCGGGCCTGGGCGACGGGTCCGTGCTCCCAGTGTCCGCCGTGGTGCGAGCACGCGATCACGCGCGGGTGCATGCCGGGCGTGACGCGAACCTGGTTGCGCAGGGTGCCGACCGGCTCCGACTCACCGGCGCGGTAGACGTGACCCTGCGGGCGCAGAGTCGTGATCTCGATCCAGTCGCCGGTGGCCACGCCGAGCCGCTTGGCCACTTCCGGCGCGAGCAGCGCGTGGTTGGTGTGGACGATCTCGGCGGCGTGCTTCCAGTGCGACGACCGGCCCTGGGTATGCACGTTCCACTTGAAGGTGGTGAACACGAACTCGTCGTCGCCGAGGGTGTCGTGGCCCGGGACCCGCGCGTAGGCCGGGAGCTCCCGGGCATTGATGTCGTCGGCGGGGAGCCCGGTGGCCGCGGCGGCCAGCGGGAAGATCGGATCGCGGATCTCGATGGTGCGCGACGGCGTGTCGAAGCCCCGCACGGCCTTGCCGTCGCGCAGGATGCCGATGCTCTTGCGCTTCGCGCCGTCGACAAGCTCGATGCGGCCCGTCGCTTCGTCGATCTCGGCGCCGGCGAGCTCTTCCTCGGAGAGCGGTCGCTCGTAGAGTTCGTAGTCGAGGGGGCGTTCCGGGTCCGTCCAGATCCCCTCGCGCTTCAGGGTGTCCCACGATACGGGCAGGTTGGCGTGCCAGTCTCGGTAGACGTCCTCGAGGTCTTCGAAGTCGAAGTAGTCCTCCATGCCGCCACCGATGCGACGCGCGAGGTCGCGCCAGATGATCTGGGCCGGACGCGCTTCGCCGAGCGGCGCTACGAGCGGCTGACGAATGCCGGTGTAGGGCCGTAGCGCGTAGCTGTTCGTCGCGTGCGCATCCCAGCGCTCGAGGCCGGTCGCATCGGGCAGGATCAGGTCGGCGAGCGCGGTGTGTTCCCCGTAGCCGATGTCGATGGCGACGTGGAAGGGGATCAGCGATTCGTCGAGCAGCACGTCGCGCGCGAGCTTCGCTTCCGGATACCCGTAGGCTGCACCGAGCACGTACGACATGTAGACGTCGACTTTCTGGCGTCCCTCGCGGATGTAGGGGTAGACGAGCTGTCCGACGCGCATCTTGTACCAGTGCCAGGAGAGCGGGTATTCACTCGGCGTGGCGAGCTCACCCTGGTAACGGTCACGCCAGGTCGCCGGGAAGCCCTCGACCCGTGCGCGCACCTCGGCCGGCAGCGCATCGTAGGCCGGCATCCCGGGCTTCCAGGCCGGCGGGCCGGGCGGCTTGGGGCCGGGGTGGCCGAGGCGCGGCAGGCCGTCCTGGCCGTAGCGCCCGCTCCAGGGGCGCCCCGAGCTCAAACAGAAGCCACCGGGCTGGCCGACGTTCCCGACGAGCACGTCGAGCATGCGGATCGCGCGGTCGGCCTGGACGCCGTTGTAGTGCTTCGCCGAGCCCCGGTTCGAGAGCGTGCAGCAGGCCGGCGCCGCGCGGGCGAACGCGATCGCCAGGCGTCGGATGTCGCCGGCGCGCACGCCGCTCTCGCGTTCCGCGAACTCGGGCGTGTACGGCGCGAGCAGCGCCGGGAGCTCCTCGAAGGGAAGGTTCGCCCAGCGGCGCCAGAACGTTTCGTTCGCGAGTCCTTCCGCCACGATCACCTGGGCCATCGCGAGCGCGATGGCGCCGTCGCTGGCGGGGGCCACCGGGAAGTACTCGTCGGAGACCGACGCCGTCGCCGAGGGGCGCACCTCGAAGGTGACGAGGCGCGCGCTGCGATCGACGCGAGCGTCCATCAGCCGCTTGCGTCCGAACTGACCGCCCTGGTGGGCTTCCATCAGGTTCGACCCGAAGTTCAGCACGAACTGGGTGTGTTCGAAGTCCTGACTCTCCCACTCGAAGTCGCGTCCGTAGAAGCTCATCAGAGGAGCGCGCCGGTTCGAGCTGCAGATTGCCCGCCGGTTGAGCCGGTGCGGCGTGCCGAAGGCGTGGGTGAAGCGCTTGCTGAAGCCCTGGGTCTTGTCGCGCCCGTAGTGGAAGACGAAACGCTCGGGGGTGCCGGCTTCGCGCAGCGGCCGCATGCGTTCGGCGATCTCCGAGAGGGCGTCGTCCCAGGACACCCGCTCCCAACGTCCCGAGCCTCGCGGTCCGACGCGACGCAGCGGGTAGAGCAGACGCTCGGGGTAGTAGGTGGCCGAGATCAGCCCGTTCGCCTTCGAGCAGATGGTGCCCTGGCTGTTCGGATCGTTGGGGTTGCCCTCGATGAGGCGCACGCGACCGTCCTGCACCCAGCCGATCACACCGCAATGGGTGGTGCAGCCGAAGCAGATCGTGGGGACCGCGCGCGCCCGGCGGTAGTCGAGCTTGGCTTCGCGCAGACGGGGCAATGCCTCCGGGTTCGGCGGCTCCGAGCTGGGCGCCGTCGCACAGGCAAGCAGGGAACCCCCGGCCGCGGCGGCGGTGAGCCCGGCGGAGAAGGCGAGGAAGTCACGACGCGAGAGGTTGGAATCGCTCATCGCTGTTCGTAGATCGGGTCTTCGTCGCGCGGGTCGAGGGCGGCGCCGCGGTGGAGCGCGTTCTCCATCCAGGCTTCGAGGCCGCGGTACACCACGTTCTGCTTCAGGTCGTCGGCGTCCGGACCTTGCAGCGTCTCGAGGTCGGCGTTCGCGACGGGAGAGCCCGGATCCGCACGGTCGCCGAAGACGATTGCGTCGGTGGGACAGGCGCGGACACAGGCCGGGTCGAGACCGGCGCTGCGGCTCTCGGCGTCGTCCCCGCAGAGCCGCTCGGAGAACACGGGAAGGAAGGCGTAGGTGGTTCCTTCGGGTCGCGGCAGCCAGCGCACGCGCAGCGGGAACTCGCCGAGCGGGACGTCGTGGGCGGTCTTGCACGCCACGCTGCACGCGTGACAGCCGATGCAGCGACGCAGGTCGACGGCGAAGCCGGGGTCGCGGGGTTCGTTCGGAGTGCGTTGGCGAAGGTCTTCGCCGGGGGCGGCGCGTTGGGACAAGGACTTCTTCCTGGCGCCAGGCGCACCAGGGAAGCCCGTGCGTCAGGCGCTCGTCTGCCCGTCGGCGCCGGAACCTCCGGCGCTCGTGCGGCGTCAGCGATGGACGAACATGCGGGCCATGGAGCGCGAAAGGTACACGAATCAGGGCGTTGCGGAAGCGCGCCGCACGGCCCGAGCGGTTCCGCTTTACAACCGCTCCCGGGCTCCTAGGGTCGGTCGATGTTGCCCGCTCCGCCCCAACCGCTTCCCCCCGGATTCGAGGCCCACGCCTTCGACGCTTCGTTCGAGATCCGCGTGCCGCGCGAGCAGGTGTGGGAATGGCTCGAGACTCCGGCGACCTTCACCGACGGCCAGGTGTGGCCCTTTCGCGTCGAGTTCCTGAGTCGCGAGCCGGGGGAGCCGGTGGGCTTTCACGAGGGAGGCCTCAACGCCCATCATGGGCCGGCGATGAGCTTCGTCGGCATCCTGACCGAGATTCGTGAAGGCGCGTACCGAGACCTCCGGTACTTCTACGGCAGCTACGTGCTGAGCCTGCGCTGGATCCGTCCGACCCGGCTCGAGTTCTGGGTGGAGGACGCATCGGAAGGCGCGACCCAGGTCCGCTTGCGGGTCGAGAGCCAGGTACGGCGCGGCGGCGCGGGCGCATGGAGCTGGCTGCAAAAGCGCTTCTGGGGTCGCTTTCCGCGCTGGATGTCGAAGTCGCTCCGGGGCACCGCGTCGGAGCTGCGCACCGCATGACGAGCCGCATCGGCATCGTCGGCGCGGGCATCGCGGGGCTCGCGGCGGCGCAGGCACTCACCGCGCAGGGCGTTTCCGTGCAGGTGTTCGACAAGGCGCGCGGTGCCGGCGGAAGACTCTCGACGCGCCGATCCGAGCACGGCGCCTTCGATCACGGTGCCCAGTACTTCACCTGTCGCGATCCCCGCTTCGAACGTGTGCTCCGGTCCTGGCTCGAGCAGGGCGCAGTGCGGCGTTGGAACGCCTCGCTCGTCAGCGTGAAGGCAGGGGCGCGACAGCCCGAGCCGGCTCCGTCCGAGCGCTTCGTCGGGGTTCCGGGCATGAGCGCCGTCGGGCGCGCGTTGGCCGACGGGCTCGACGTGTCTTTGCGACGGCGCGCCGTACGCGTGGAACCGGAGGAGAGCACCTGGCGGGTCGCCTTCGAGGAGGGAGAGGACGCGGGACCCTTCGACGCCGTGCTGGTGGCGACGCCTGCGCCCCAGGCGGTTCCGCTCCTCGCCGCGTGTCCGGCCCTCGCCGCGGAAGTCGAGCGGGTCACGATGGAGCCATGTCACGCGGCCATGGTCACGTTCGCCACGCCGCTCGACGTCGCCTTCGATGGAGCGTTCGTCGAGGGGTCGCCCCTCGCCTGGATCGCCCGCAACGGCAGCAAGCCCGAGCGGGCGGTGCCCGACACCTGGGTGTTGCACACGATGCCGGCCTGGAGCGAAGCGCATCTCGAAGCGGAGGCATCGCAGCTGGAGACGGACGTGCTCGAGGCCCTCGCGGAGGCACTGGGCGCGGCGCTCCCGCCAGTCGTGCACGTGCAGGTGCATCGCTGGCTCTATGCGCGCACGCGCCAGGCTTTGGGGAAGCCGTGGCTGTGGGAGCCCGACGCCGGCCTGGGCGCCTGCGGCGACTGGACCTACGGCGGCCGCGTCGAGAACGCCTACCTGAGTGGGCTCGAGCTGGCGACCGAGATTCTCGGGGCTTCCTGAGGGACGCCGCGCAAGTCGCGTTACCCTCGCGCGATGCCCGAACCGCGGCCTGCAGTTCCCGCACCCGCGGCCACCGTCATGATCGTTCGCGACGGCACGGACGGCGTCGAAGTCTTCATGCTCGAACGCAACCCGAGCGCCGACTTCGGCGGACTCTACGTGTTCCCGGGCGGGAAGCTCGATGAGGCCGACGCCGCCTCCGCCCTCGCGGCGCGCTGCCACGGGTTCGGTGCAGCCGAGGCGAACCGCACCCTCGGGTTCGAGCGCGACGCGCTCGCCTTCTGGGTGGCGGCGATCCGGGAGTGCTTCGAGGAGGCGGGCATCCTGTTGGCGCGGGGGCCCGAGGGCGACATCCTGCCGCTCACCCGTCCCGAGCGACGCGAGCGCTTCGCGGGCTATCGCAAGCGCTTGAACGCGCGCGATGCCGGGGTCTTCGAGGCGATGTGCGAGGACGAATCGCTGACGCTGGGGACGGATTCCCTCGCCTATGTGGCCCACTGGGTCACGCCGAAGGTCGTTCCCCGGCGCTACGACACGCGTTTCTTCGTGGCGCGCGCACCGGCCGACCAGCACGCGATCCACGACGGCGGCGAAGCGGTCGAGAGTCTGTGGGTGCGTCCGGAAGACGCGCTGGCGCGTTTCCGCCGTGGCGAACTCGAGATGATCTCTCCCACCTTCACGAACCTCGAAGCGCTGACGGGGTACGCCTCGGCCGACGCCTTGCTCGCGGACAAGCGCACCATCGACGCGGCGACGATCGAGACGATCCGGCCCGCGATCCGCGAAGGGACCGAGTTCGAAGAGGACTTCGAGGTGATCGCGACGGGCGGTGTCTTCGACGCGGCCGCGATCGCCGACGGCTTGTAACCCCGCCACCGCTCGGCGATCGTCTTCGCGATCTGGAAACGAACCTTCGCGATCTGGAAACGAACCTTCGCGATCTGGAAACGAACCCCACAGGGAGAGGCTCGAACATGGGTGTGAGTCACATCGCTCTCGCAGTTCGCGACATCCAGGCCACCCACGCCTTCTACACCGAGGCGATGGGCTTCGAACTCGTCAAGGTCGAGGTGGTTCCGCAGAAGGGCGGGTTCGCGCGCCATGCCTTCTACTCGACGGGCTCGCGGGAGGATCAGCTGATCGCGTTCTGGGATCTCGCGAACGTTCCCGGTTCGGAAGACCTGCGCACGGACATCTGCCGCGATCTCGGTCTCGACCCGTTGACCAACCACATCGCCTTCCAGGCCGAGGACGCGGCCGATCTCGAGCGTCGGAAGCAGCGCTGGCTGGATCACGGCTGCGACGTCCTGGAAATCGACCACGGCTGGGTGCACTCGGTCTACACCGAAGACCCGGACCACATCGCCGTCGAGTTCGCCGTGGTCACGCGGCCGTTGACCGAAGCGGACGCGCGGGAGGCGCTCGAACTGCTCCGGGCGGCGGAGCCCGCGTCGTCGGCGGACATCCCGAAGGTCACGCTCCACAAGGCGGATGCCGCCGAAGCGAAGCGAGAAGGAGACGCTTGATGCCCCGCTTGCGACAGGTTTCGAAGCCGGACGCCCACCCCACCGCGCAGACGCTCTACCGCATGCTCTTCGGCGAGCGCGACCCGGTCGCGTCGCCGGGGACGGCCACCGGGACTCCGGGCAACTGGTGGACGGTGTTCGCCGGCGTGCCCGATTGCTTCGATCACACGGTGGCGGGGTTCGCCTTCTACCGCAGTGAGAAGCGAGAGCTCTCGCCCCAGCTGCGGGAGCTGGGGCAACTCCGGGCCGGCTACGCGCGGGGCAGTCGCTTCGTGTTCTCCCAGCATTGCAAGGCTGCGCGGGACGTCGGGCTCTCGGAGGAGAAGATCGAAGCCGTCCGCGCCTGGTCGGTCGCGGACTGCTTCTCTGCGATCGAGCGCGCCGTGCTGGCCTACACCGATGCCCTGGTGCTCGAGAGCGGTCGGGTTCCGGATGCGGTCTTCGAGGCATTGCGCGCGGAGCTGAACGACACCGAGATCCTCGAACTCACCTACATCACGTGCACCTACGACATGCACGCCACCATGTGTCGTGCGCTGCGTCTGGAATACGACGACGTCGACGACCCGATCACCGAAGTGCCGGCGCCCGAGGGTGCTTCTCTGGACGTGATGTCCGCGGTGGACGCTGCCGACTCGTAGGCCCGGACGAATCCGGCCGCTAGGCCAGGCTCGTCACGATCTTGCCCAGCGCCTGGATCGACTGGGCGGCGATCTCGCGGGGGATGTCGCGGGAACCGGGCACGATCCGCAGGTAGTCGACGCCCGTCTCGCCCAGGGCTTCGAAGCGCTCGGCGGCTTCCGATGCCGGGCCCGCGATCCCGAAGCGGTGGATGAATTCGGCATCCAGCGCCTGGGCGTGACCGCCCGAGGCGACGGCATGGTTCTCCATGTCGTAGCCCGTGCGCAGGTGTTGCGCGGCGGCGCGCACCCCTTCGGGCAGCTTGTCGATGTCCATCCCCTGGAAGCCGGAGAAGTGGGCAAACACGGACAGGCCCCCGCGGATGGCCTCGCGGGCCACCGCCGGGTCGTCGTGCACGACGCAGTTCACGTAGGCGCCGAAACGCAGCTCGGCGGGATCGCGTCCGGCGGCTTCGGCGCAGCGGCGAGCGTGGGCGATGCAGTCGGTCAGGCGCTCGGGGTCGGCGCCCACCGCGAAGCAGATCCGATCGGCTCTGCGTGCCGCGATGTCGATCACCTTGGGGCCGGTGGCGGCGACTTCGATCGGGACGGGCGCGACTTCGCACTCGTCGAGCCACTCGATGCGGCTGGGGCTGCCCTCGCGCAGGATCTCCTCGCCGTGGAGGTAGGCGCGCAGCCGCTCGAGGTAGGTCTCGAATTCGGCGGGCGGGGCCGGGCGCCGTCCGATCTTCGCCATCGACGAGTCACCACGACCGATGCCGAGGACGACGCGACCGCCGCTCGCTACCTGCAAGCCGAGGGCGGCTGACGCGGTGACCGCGGGATCGCGGCTCACCGGGTTCGTCACGCCGGTGCCGATCTCGATGCGTTCGGTGGCCGAGGCCACGAGCATCAGCTGGGACCACACCTCCGGGGTGAGGCACTGGGTGTCGGCGAAGACGAGGCTCGCGAATCCGAGCTGCTCGGCGGTCTGGGCGATTCCGGCCGAGCCGAAGGCGCTCGGGAACATCAGCAATCCGATCTGCATGACGGGTCCTTCTCCCGGTGGGGTTGCGATCAGCCGCGCGGCTTCACGCCTGCGCGCTCGAGGCGCCAGGTCAAGAGGTCGAGGCGGTCCTGGCCGAAGAAGGGTTCGTTCTCGAACACCATCGTCGGCACGCCCCAGTGCCCCGCCGCTTCGAGGGCTTCCTGATTGGCGTCGATCGTCTGCACGTGCGAGGACGGATCGGCCTCGATCGCGGCGTCGAGCTCGGCGAGGTCGAGGCCGGACCGCTGGGTCGCCCGAGCGAGGTGATCGCCCTCGTGCCAGCCGTCGACGTCGCCGTTCCAGATGAGCTGGGACACTTCGTCGAGGAAGGCCAGGCCGCGGTCGCGCTCGGCGGCGGCCACGCCCAGCCGCGTGAGTCGGTGGATGGTGGGCTGCTCGGTGGGGTAGCTGCCGTCTGGATTCATCACGACCGGGTCGGGTCTCGGCCAGCGGATCGGGATCTCCTGGAACTCGCCGAGCCGCAGCACGTCGCGCACCAGGTAGCTCGGGAAGAGCGGGTTCACCTGCCGGAAGAACTCGGGTGTGCGCACCGCGAGTGGCAGCACGGGGCGCACGCGGACGTCGATCGCGTAGCGCGCTTCGAGTTCGACGAGCCGACCCGTGGCCAGGTAGGAGTAGGGACTGCGGAACGACCAGAAGACGTCGACGTGGGGGAGGGGGGGCGTCATGACCAGAAGATGCGCGACCCGCGCCCTCCCGGCGAGGGGCAGCGCAGCCGCCCACGGTTCGCGCCTAGGCGCGTCCGGGCCGGTGGTCTGCGTACATCCGCTGCACCCAGGCGGCTCCCGGTAGCGACGCCCAGCGCGCCAGGAACTCGCGAATCGCCGGCGGTGGCGACGCGGGCTTGTGCATGTCCGGGTGGTCGACGACCACGCCCGGCGCCAGGATCGCGGCCGCCGTCAGGTCGGCGATGCTGAAACGATCCCCTACCAGATAGCCCGACGGTCCGACTTCCTTCTCGACGAACGCGAAGGCCTGGCGCGTCGCCTCGAACGCTTCGCCGATGTGGGGCTCTTCGATCTGCATCTCGTGTTTCATCTTCGCCTTCACGAGGGGGAACACCGCGCCGTAGGCCCAGCGCAGGGGTGCGCTCTTGTGGCCCGCGAAGAGCGACGCGAGATAGGCGGGTTCTTCGACCATCACCGAGAACATCGCGCGTCGGATCTTCGGGCCGACCTCGTCGTCGAAGTGGGTCTGGATCGCGAGGGCGCGCTCGCGCTCGGCGGAGTCGCTCGGGTAGAGCGCCGGTTCCGGGTGGCGCTGCTCCAGGGCTTCGATGATGCGCGCCGAACCCGGAATCGCTTCGCCATCTGCCACGAGCACCGGAACCTGGGTCTGGCCCGTGAGTTTCCGGATCGGGCCGCCGTGGGGGCCGGGGAGGAACGGAGTCCGGCGATGGGGAATGCGTTTCCAGTCGAGCGCCCAGCGCGCCTTCTCGTTGAAGTGGCTGCGCTGGAACATCAGCAGTTCGTAGTCGGGCGCTGTGGTCATGGGGATCTCCAGGACTCCGGATCCGGCGCGTCGCGGCGCGCGGATCGGTTTCCGATGGGATGACAAACGTAATCCTATCGAGGATACTCGTTGCCGAGCCTGGAGGTCAAGTGCGCTACGCCCCCGAACACAAGGACCAGACCCGTGAGCGCATCCTCGCCGAAGCGCGGCGCCTGTTCCGACGCCACGGCTTCGAGGGGGTGAGCCTCGACGCGGTGATGAGCGCGGCCGGACTCACGCGGGGCGGCTTCTACAAGCACTTCCGGTCGAAAGCCGATCTGTTCGCGCGGGCCCTGGATCACGAGGCCGACTTCGTCGCGCGGATGCGGGCCCGCGAGGGGCGCAGCGCCGAGGCGCTCCGCGAAGGCGCCCTCGAGGTGGTGCGCGGCTACCTGCATCCCGATCACCGCGAGCAGGTCGGACGCGGCTGCGACCTCGCGGCCCTGTCCGTCGACGTGGCGCGCGCGGGGAAGCGTGCGCGGAAGCAACATGCCACGAAGCTGCGCGAGCTCGTGGCCGAGTTCGAGCGAGGCCTCGGCTCTCCGGACACGCCCGACCCGCGGGCGCTCACGTCGGTTGCGCTCTGTGTGGGAGGGCTGGTGCTGGCGCGGTCCGTCGACGACGAGGCGCTCGCCGAGGCCCTGCTCGATGCCTGCGAGGAAGCCGTCGCGGCTCGGCTCGACGCCTGAAGCCCGCGTGGTTCGCTACGCGGCCCCGTTGCCGGGCCGCGATGGAAGCGCCGCCAGCACGGCGTCGACCGTATCGACCGCGATCGGATCGCAGAGGCGCTCGAGGGGTTCGATCACGTAGACCGGATCTTCGATCTCTTCGGTCTTGCCGCCCTCGATCCAATCGTCGATGCCCCGCTTCGGAGCCGCCTCGGAGACGCGATACGCCGGACCGTCCTCACGAGAGACCTCGACGATCCAGCCGCCCGTTTCCACCCCGCGCGCTCCGATCTCGATCAGCACGGGCGAGCCGACCGGGTCGAAGTCGAGGAGCGTGGCGACGCCCAGATCTTCCATCCAGAACATCGGATAGATGCGCCGCCGATGGACCACGCCGGCGCGCGACAGCGCCCGTTCGAGTCGGGCCCGGCGCTGTTGGATCCGGTTGCAGAGTCGGTCGCGGATCGGGGCGGTGGCCCGCGTGCGCCAGCGGCCCGAAGGGCTGCGGTACTGCATCGGCTGCAGGCGAAGCTTGTAGTCGAGCCAAGGGTTCCCGACGAGCACGTACCCCGGGTAGTAGTAGCGATATCCGTGCGCGACGGCGTGTTCCACCTCGAGCAGCATCGTGTACACGCCGAGGCCAAAGGGCTTGTACTCGGGATCGTAGAGTCCCAGCAGGCTCGCCACCGAATGCTGGCCCGTATCGAAGTAGCTCGTGGCCACCAGTCGGTCGCCGTCCCACACCGATACCTCGCGCGTGTCGAAGAGCCGGTCGAAGGGTTCGGCGGTGAGCATCTCGCTCAGGCTCTCGTAGCGATAGCCGGCGAAGCGCTTCGACGTCTCGCGATAGAGGGACTCGCGGGCCGCATCGGACGTGGCGGGCCCGACCTCGGTGCGGAAACGGTCGCCATTCTTGCGGAGCATCCGACGCAGGCTGCGGCTCGGTTGGTAGCGGTGCAGCGGAACGCGAATCGGAACCGTGGCCCAGACATCCCGGTGGATCGTGATGAGGGGCGCGTAGGCCATCAGGCCGCCGGTGCGAAACCAACCTTCGGACAGGTACCGATCGAGGCAGTCACTCGCGGGCGTCTTCGGGAGCTCGGCCTGCATCGCGCCGTTCGGGGGCTTTTCCAGCGGGATCCTCGTGGGTGGCTCGTCGTCGATCAGGAGCGGAAGGGGGCGCCGAGTTGGCCCCAGTAGGAGACCGGGATGTCGTCGCTCTCGATGCCGATCTCGTCCGGGCCGCTGCGTTCCGGGTGGCGATAGCGGGTGCCGAAGACGATGTCCCAGAACAGGAAGTTGCTGCCGTAGTTGTGGTTGGCTTCGGCCAGGGTCACCGAGTGGTGCCAGCGATGCATCTCGCCCACGCTGAAGATCCAGCTGAGCGGACCGAGCTTGAAGTCGATGTTGGCGTGTTGAAAGAGCCCGAGCACGGTGTTCGTGAGGGCGACCATCGCGAGCAGCGCTTCGCCTGCGCCGAGCAGGGCCAGCGGGATTACGTTGACGATGCCCCGGAACGCGATCTCCACCGGGTGGGCGCGGGTCGCATTGAGCCAGTAGAGCCGCTTCGGATTGTGGTGGATCGCATGGAAGCGCCACAGCGCTGGCACCTCGTGCAGCAGTCGGTGCGGCCAGTAGTCGAAGGCCTCCACGACCACCGAGGCCAGGACCAGCTGCGCCAGGAGCGACCAGTCGCCCGGCCAGAGCCCGATCCCGATCGACTCCGAGACCGCGACACCCAGGGCGACGGCGGCGACGCGTACGAAGGGCTCGAAGAGCGCGTTGACGCCCAGGTAGGTAGGCAGATAGAGAGCGTCGGCGGTGAGGTCGCCCTGCGAGTGGTTCCAATCGGGCCGGTAGGGCTGGACCCGCTCGAGTACGGCCACGATCGCGAGGCTTCCGAAGGTGCCGAGGCCGACGACCCAGCCGCTGGACACGTCGTTCCCCAACGCCCAGAGGCCGGCGCCGAGCACGACGGTCACGGTGACCGGGAAGATCAGCCAGGCGAGGACGTTGCGCATGCCGTGCGGCGCTTGCTAGCGAGGCTCGAGAACCAGGAACTCGCGCGGAGCGAAGCCCGTGAGTACATAGGCGAACCAGGGGAACCCGGACTCGTCGAGGAGCCGGTCCCGCTCTTCGTCACTGACGGGTACCGCGCGGTAGTCCGTGGTGTCGCTGGTCCCCTTCACCTGAACGTCCGGGTTCTGGAGTGCGCGGTAGTACCAGGCCCGCGGCCAGTGATTCGCGGCCACGACGAGGCGCCCGCCGTCGTCGATTGGCGTGATCACCCGCTCCCAGGGGTCGCCGTTCTTGTCGAACGTGGTGATCACGATGGTCTCCCCGCCGACGTTCTCGGGCTGGAAGATCCCGACCGCCGTGATGCAGCCGGTGGGCCCGGCCAGCGTGAGCCCGAGTGTCAGGACAAGGATGGTCAGCCTTCGCATGGGGGTCTCCTCGCGCGCAGGGTAGCGCGATCCGGCTCGCGAGATGGACTACCGTCGGCCGCCGCACGCGGTGCCGGCCGTGCGAAGCCCGGGGAGGAGGGGACGTTGAGCACACCCGAAACGATCAGCGAGGCGCGCTGCTTCGACGGCCGCCAGCTCGTGCTGCGGCACGCCTCCAGCGAACTCGACTGCGAGATGGAGTGCGCCGTCTACCTCCCGCCCCAGGCCGCGTCCGGTCCCGTCCCGGTGCTCTGGTGGCTCTCGGGTCTCACCTGCACCTGGGAGAACTTCACCGTGAAGGCGGGTGCGCAGCGGTATGCCGCCGAGCACGGCGTCGCGCTGGTCGCGCCCGACACGAGTCCGCGCGGGACGGCGCTTCCCGGCGAAGACGACGACTGGGATTTCGGCAGCGGCGCAGGCTTCTACGTGAACGCGACCGAAGCGCCCTGGAGTGCTCACTACCGGATGTACGCCTACGTCACCGAGGAACTCCCTGCGCTCGTGTCGGCGAACTTCCCGGTCGACCCGGACCGGCAATCGATCTTCGGCCACTCCATGGGCGGACACGGTGCGCTGGTGGTCGCGCTGCGGAACCCCCAGCGATACCGCTCGGTGTCGGCGTTCGCTCCCATCTGCGCGCCGAGCGAGTGTCCGTGGGGCGAGAAGGCCCTCGGGAACTACCTCGGGCCCGAGCGCGCGGCCTGGTTGCGCTACGACGCCTGCGCGCTGCTCGCCGAGAGCGAATGGCGCGCGCCCATCCTCGTGGACCAGGGCGACGCCGACACGTTCCTCGAGGAGCAGCTCCGGCCCGACCGTCTTCGCGAGGCTTGTGAGCGAGCCGGCGTTCCCCTCGAGCTCCACTACCGCGAAGGGTACGACCACAGCTACTACTTCATCGCGTCCTTCGTCGGCACGCACATCGCCCACCACGCGCGCGCGCTCTCTGGCGAGCGCTGATCCCCCGCGCGCCGGTGCTTCGGCGCCCTGGACCCCGCGGGAAGAGGTCGGTGGCAACACCGATTCGTGAACGCACCCTGGTGTCGCTCGTGTACGATGCGCGACAGGGAAGGGGCCGCCTCGCTCGGGCGGATCGCCTTCCGTTGCACGCAAGTACGCACGAGAAGGAGATCGCTGATGTTCGAGCACGAGGCTCTCGCGAAGACCATCCCCACGCGACACCCGCGGAGCCGCGTTCCGCTCGCTGCGGCGATCGCTCTGCTCGTCGGAGTCGGAACACCGGCGATGGCGGCCACGGTCGTCGTCGACGCGGTGACCTCGGGCTTCTTCAAGGAGTCGGGGAACAGCGCTCACATCGTCGGATCGACGATCGAGAACTACCAGGCCGGCTACAACAAGACGACGGATGAAACAGCGAAGAACTGGTTCGTGTTCGACGTGCCCACGCTCGGGCCCGACGATTTCATCGCCGACGCCGCGCTCAGCCTCTACCTGCCCACGTTTCCGGGAGACGCCGGCTTCGGCTACGGCTCGGCGGATCCCGAAGAGACGTACACCCTGTTCACACTCGACGCGCCCCAACTCTCCGTCATCGACGCCGACCTGATCCTCGGCGATCTCGCCACCGGATCCGATTTCGACACCTGGTATCCGTTGCTCGGTGCGACCGGGGATATCGCCGCCGACGGTCCGGTGGTCAAGGCCGACGAGGGGACCGAGGTAATCTTCCCGTTCACGATGGAAGGCCTCATGTACCTCGACGGATCGATCGGGGGAACGATCCTGTTCGGAGGCCTCGTATCGAGTATCGACAACGATCCGTCTCTCGACATCGCGGAAGGGCTCTTCCACCACACGCACCCCGGTGGGATCGGAGGGCCCGCGACACCCTCGGCGAAGCTGATCCTCGACATCGTGACGGTTCCCGAACCCGGTACGGGTCTCTTGATCGTGTTCGGTCTCGCGGGCATGGCGGTCGGGGGAGGCCGACGCCGCTAGCGCGCGCTTCCCGACGAGGGCCCTGACGGCGGTCCGAGAATCGCGTACCGTGCGCTCGCTCCGACGGTGGATGTCCGTCGGACGGGGGTGAAGATGCGCGCGGCACGAAAACGCCGCGGGCTGCCGACGCTGCGTCGTTGGCAGGTCGAGGCGCTCGCGAAATTCGAAGAGCAGGAAGATCCGGACTTCCTGGCGGTGGCCACGCCCGGCGCTGGCAAAACGACGTTCGCGCTGATGGCGGCGCGGCGCACCCTGATCGCGCGCAAGGCTGCGCGCATCGTGGTGGTGGTGCCGACCGCGCACCTCAAGGTGCAGTGGGCCGACGCGGCCGAGGGGTTCGGCCTGCGCCTGGAACCGAACTGGCACTCGCGCGAAGTGGTTCCCCAGGACATGCACGGGGTGGTGGTCACCTATCAGCAGGCCGCGGCAGCGCCCCACGCGATCGCCCGCGTGTCCCAGCGCGCGATCGGCATCCTCGACGAGGTGCACCACGCCGCCGAGAGCATGGCGTGGGGGGACGCCATCCAGCACGGGCTCTCCGGGGCGAGCCGACGCCTCTCCATCTCGGGAACGCCCTTTCGCTCGGACGATTCGGCGATCCCGTTCATCCGCTACGCGGGCGCCGAAGCCCAGCCCGACTACGAGTACGGCTACGGCGAAGCCCTCGACGATCACGAGGTCGTGCGGCCCGTCTTCTTCCCGCGCGTCAACGGCCGGATGGAATGGCGCGGCGCCGACGGCGAGCACTACACGGCCCAGTTCGACGATCCGCTGGGCGAGGGCAGTCTGGCGAGTCAGCGTTTGCGCACCGCGCTCTCCCTCGAAGGCGAGTGGCTGCGCGACGTGCTCGGTCGCGCCCATACCCAGCTCGAGAAGCTCCGCACCGAGGACGCCGATGCGGGCGGGCTCGTGATCGCGATGACCCAGGACCACGCCCACGGCATCGCCCGCCTGATCAAGGAGCAGTTCGGGCTCGATGCCGTGGTGGCCACCTCCGACGATCCCGAATCGAACCGGCGGATCTCCGAGTTCCGCGACTCGGGCGACCCTTGGCTCATCGCCGTGCGCATGGTCTCCGAGGGCGTCGACATTCCCCGCCTGCGGGTGGGCGTGTACGCGACGACCACCATCACCGATCTCTTCTTCCGCCAGGCTGTCGGACGTCTGGTGCGCTGGGTGCAGGGGAAGGGTGGGCGACAGAGCGCCTACATGTTCATCCCGGACGATCCGCGGATCCGGGAGCACGCCCTCGAGATCAAGCGGGCGCGACGTCACAAGCTCGATGAAGCCGAGGAGGTCGAAGAGGCGCCGGAAGAGACCGAGGAGACGGAAGAGCGCGAACAGCTCGATCTCTTCCAGGCGATTTCCGCGCAGGCACTGCCCGGGGACGCCGTGCTCTTCGACGTCGAATCCGTGTGGGATGCCGAGGAAGACGTCGACGCCGAAGAGGGCGCGCACGCCGAGGCGGTCGAAGCCGAACCGGTCGACGAGGTTCCGCTCCCCGAGCTCGAGAGCGAGGAGTCGCTCGCCGAAGGCGCCGTGCCGCCGATGCTCATCGAAGATGAGCCGACCGACGGCAAGACCGCTCGGGAGCGACGCAAGGAGCTGCGCGACCTCAACAAGTTCCGCGCCGAGGCGATCTCGCGCGCGATGGGCCTGGGGCACGCGAAGGTGAACCACCGTCTGAATCAGGAGGTGGGGATTCGCAAGATCTCGGAAGCGACCGAGCGCGAACTCGAAGCGCGCCTGCGTGCCGCCGACCGTTGGCTCGCGCGCCTGCAGCCCGGCGCGCGCTAGCGGCTGCGCGTCAGACCGCGGGCCTCCCGCTCAACATTCCAGCCGGTGGCGCTCGCCGTCGCGCACCAGCCGTCCGGCGGTGGGCGTGGGGAAGTGGGTGCCGATCACCAGGGTCGGGGTGTCCGCGAACTGGCCGAGGAAGGCACGTCGCGTCGCCGTGCTCTGGTTCGAGTCGCTGTCGGCGATGCTCGCCCACTCGGGGTGGGGGAGCTGGCAGGGGTGATGGATCATGTCTCCCGTGATCACGGCGCGTTCGCCGCGTGACTCGATCACCACCGAGACGTGCCCCGGCGTGTGCCCCTCGGTCGGTATCAACCGGACCGCGTCACTGACCTGGTGATCGCTCGCGACGAGGTCGGCGAGCCCCGCATCGAAGACGGGTTGCACCGAGTCGGCGAAGACCGGCCCAGTGTGATCGGGAGCGTCCTTCCAGTGCGCCCACTCCTTCTCGTGAAAGAGGTAGCGGGCGTTCGGGAAGGTCGGAACCCAGCGCCCGTCGACGAGGCGGGTATTCCAGCCGACGTGATCGATGTGCATGTGAGTGCAGAGCACGCGGTCGACGCGCTCGGGTTCGAAGCCGGCCTCGCGGAAGCGCTCGAGGAAGGGCGTATCGAGATGCGACCAGAAGGGCAGGTTGCGGGGTTTGTCGTTGCCGATGCAGGTGTCGACGACGATCACCTGCCCGTCGACCTCGATCACCAGGCAGTGGATGCTGTAAAGGAGGGCCCCGTTGGCATCGAGGAAGGGCGCAAGCCAACCGTAGGCGGCGACCTTCTCGGGCGTGGCGTCCGGCAGCAGGCCGGGCAGCGGGGCGGGCGGGATCTCGACCACGCGCGTGATCCGCGCGTCACCGATCTGCCAGCGGAGAATCTCGGTAGTGGACATGGGGCTCCTCGTTCTGGCGCCTTCGCTCCGAGCCCAGGGAAACCCGCCCTTGGCGGAAACGTCAAGAAGAGATACCTCGTCTCCCACGTGTGCGGCCTGGGTCGCACCCGGCACCGAGGAGGCCGCACCGTGTCCGAAGCCATCACCCTGTTGGTCGAGTCGCGCATTCTGGAGGGGCAGCGCGCCGAACTCGAGGCGCTGCTCGTCGAGGTGGCCACCCACGTTGCGGCGAACGAGCCCGGCAACGAGGCCTACGACTGGTACTGCTCTTCCGACGATCGTTGCGTCGTGATCGAGCGCTATGCCGATAGCGAGGCCGTGCTCGCGCACGTGGCTGGCTACCAGAAATTCGTGCCACGCCTTGACGCATGCCGTGAGCAGCAGCGCATCGCCGTCCTCGGGAAGCCCGAGGGCGCACTCGCCCAGGTGGCCGAGGCGCGGGGCTTCGAGGTCTACGACACGCGGATCGGGAAGGAATGATCGCGGACGCCTACCACGGAATCGGCGTGCCGTCCCACGCGAGGAAGGCGCCGTGATCGTCCGGCGTGCTCGCGTCGATCACGTCCAGCAGCTGCTCGGCGGCACGGCTTGGAGAGAACAGGCGCTCTGCCGGTACTCCCCCACGGTAGGGCTCCGACAGTTCGGTCTCGACGGTGCCCGGATGGAGCGCGAGACACAGGACGTTCGGTGCCCGCCGGCGACATTCGATCGAGAGCGTGCGAAGGAACATGTTCTGGGCGGACTTCGATGCGCGATAGGCGTACCAACCGCCCAGGCGGTTGTCGCCGATGCTCCCCATCCGCGCCGACAGGCTGGCGAACACCGCGCGATCACCGTGGCGCAAGAAGCGCAGGAAGTGCTTCGCCAGTAGCAGGGGCCCGAAGGCGTTCACCTCGAACACCGCGCGGAGCGCTTCCGGCGAAACGTCCTCGAGCTTCTTCTCCGGGCGAAGTTCCGAACCCGCGTGGAGGAGCCCCGCGCAGTTCACCAGCCAGTGGAGCGTCGGTCCGCTCCACGACCCGATGCGCGCGGCCGCCGCTTCGAGGCTCGACTCGTCCGTCACGTCGAGGGGAGCCGTGAGCAGCCGATCGGGCTCCCGCTGGGCGAGTGCGCGCAGTGATGCGCTCGACTCGGGTTCTCGCGCCGTCGCGACGACTCGATCGACGTCGTCGCGGCGCAGTAGCAACTCGGTGAGAGCGAGGCCCACGCCGCGACTGGCTCCTACGACGAGCGCGACGCGGGGCTCTGTCATGTCGCCGTCCAGTGGCGTCCCTCGCTCAGGGGGTCCAGCGGCCCGCGATTCTCGTAGCGGGGAGGGATCGAGGCGGAGCCGGAGGGCCGCGGCGAACGAAGCGAGGCGGCGGCGTGTGAGCGGCGACCCACGCGTCCCAGCGCTTCGTGGCTTCCCAGGGCGGGAGTGCGGCGAAGCGTTCGATGACGGTATCCGGCGCTGGAGTCGTCGCGTCGCCGCCGGTGCTGCCCCGCACGACCAGTCGGGCCACCTGCGGATCGGGGTTCAGTCCATCGGTCGCTTGGCTCTCGGCGGAGGATGCGTGCGGTGCGACGCCGCCGAGCAGCAATGACAGTCCGATCGAGAAGACACGCGCGTTCATCGAAGTTCTCCCAGGCTCTGCTTCGCGGGCGGTTGGAGGCCGCGAACGCTGCTGACCCTAGGCGCCGATTCTCGATCGGCCAGGAAACGACATCGCAGTTCATGTTCGATGGACGCACAAAAGTGTCATCGATGCGCCGAGAGCAGGGCGACGCGCTGCTCGAGCCTCTCGAAAGTGTCGAAGTGTTCGATACCTGGGGACCGTTCGATCTGGGACGCACCGCAGCCCCCGAGCCAGAGATCGACATCGGCCGGTAGCGTCCCCCGAATGCGTCGTGTCGCGCCCCGCGCCGCGTGTGGGGAGAGCGTCACGATGCCGAGGGCGAGTGCTTCGGCGCCGCTCCGATCCACGGCCTCGAGGAGTTCCTCGATCGGTATGTCTGCGCCGAGATAGAGCGGGTGGGCTCCGGCTCCCAACGCGACGACCGCTGCCATCATCAAGCCGAGTTCGTGGGGCTCGTCGGGTGGCGTGGCGAACAGGACGCGCGGCGCACGGAGCGTCGCCGGGCTCGGTTGCAACGCAGTGCCCAGCATTCCGCGCAAGATTCCGGTAGCGAGGTGCTCGGCCGCGATGCCCGAATCGCCCGCGGCCCAGCGCGCTCCGAGCTCACGCATCAGCGGCTGGGCGACGCGGCGAACGAAGTCGGACGGTCCGAGGAGAGAGAGCTGCAGTCCGAGTAGGTGCTGCGCCTCTGCCGAGTCGAGTGCTTCGACGGCGTGACGAATCGTGGTCAGCGCTTCGGGTTCGGTGTCGTCTTCCGAGAGCGCTGCGAGGCTCGTTGCGTCGAGCTCCGCAACGCGGCCGATGCGGTTGCCGGCATCGACCGCCGCCTTGACCTGGCGGAGTCGCTCGAGGTCTTCCGGCGAGTAGCGACGCGTGCCCCCCGCCGTGCGCGTAGGGCGCACGATGCCGTGCCGGTTCTCCCAGGCCCGGATCGTTTCGGCCGAGATCCCCGTCACGCGCGCCGCGACCCGCAAGGGGTAGGTCGAGGCTTCGGGCGCACGTCGGGCGGGGGGCATGTCTCGAAACTACGCGGGGTGGCCCTTTTTGTCCAGAAAAGATCAGTTCAATCAAATGAGCTGAGAGATGAAGGAAATCCATAGACATTTGAATATATTCAACTTATTTCGATCCTGAGGAGTCGGATCATCGCGAATGCTAAGTTTTGTATAGAAAATATTTTGACAGAATCCGGACCGCTTCTAGCGTGGAAGTCATCTCAGGAGGCCGACGCAGCCTCCTCGAAGAAGGACGTTGACATGGCATCCAAGCACGATTCGGTCCGACCCCCGGTCGCGGTCCACGCCGCCGCCGACGCCCAGCCCGCGGTCAGCAAGGCAAAACAGCTCTTCCTGCTCGCGGCGGGGCTCTCCTTCCTCGCCTCGATCTCCTTGTTCTTCACCGGAGATCACGAGCGCGGGATCTTCGTGGGCATCTGGGTCCCTTCGATCCTCTCGATGGGCACCCTTCTCCTGGGGGCCGAGAACCGTGACTGATCTCGACATCCTGACCCTCGGTTGCGTCGTGAGCTTCATTGCAGGCGCCGGCGCGTATGTGTTCTTGCGAGAGCGATTCCAGCATGGACGGCGAGCGGCACGTCGGCTCGTCCCCGCCCCGGTGCGCACGCCCCGACGCCGCAAGGCAGCTTGAGACGTCACGGGGCTCCGGTCGCCCCCATCGACCGGGGCCCCATGAACGCAGCTTGCGGAGAGGACCCATGAGCGTCGACATGTCGAACGCGCGCGCCGTACCGCGCCTCTCGGGGCAGGACCTCGCCTTCCTGGCTTTCGAGACCCGACGGCGTCCCATGCACATCGCCGTACGCGCCTCCTTCGAACTGCCCCTGGGCGTGCCCGCCCCGACGCTCTCCGGGCTGCGCGCGATCTTCGCGCGCGCGGTGGCCCGCGAGCCCGCGCTGCAGCGACGCCTGCTCCGGTCCTGGTTCCGCAAACCGCGCTGGGGTGACATCGGGCCGATCGACGTCGCCCGCCACATTCGAAGTCTTCGCGTCGATCCCAAGCATCGCGCGCGGGATGTCGACGTCTGTCTGCGCGCACCGCTCGACCGGGACCTACCCCTCTGGGAGATCTGGCTCCTCGATACGCCCGAGCGCCCGCGGACCTTCGAACTCCTGCTCAAGGTGCACCAGGTGCTGATCGACAGCGTGGGCGCCGTGGCGCTCTTCGAGCGGCTGCTCGAGTCCGCGCCAGTCCCGACGCTCGTCGGGCGCGGGCCGGGGCCGGAGCTCTACCCCGACGCCGAGTCCCTGGGTTCCGCGGCAAACCTCGCACACGATCCGTTCCGCAGTACCGATCGCACCGCCCTCAACGGGGGCATCGCCGAGCAACGACATCGCAGACTCGACGTCCCCTCCGCATCCTTCGACCGCGCGGCTCGGCGCCTCGGTGGGAGCCGCAACGATCTCTTGCTCTCCGTCGTGACCGGGACACTCCAGCGCTGGTTCGCTCACTCGCGGTGCTCGTTCCCGATGCGTTTGCGCGCGTTCTGTCCCGTGAGCCCGAGGCCGCGGGACAGTCGCGCGGGCTTCGGCAACCGCATCTCGCCCTGGTTCGTGCCGCTCCCGATGGACGAGCCGACCCTGGCGGGTCGCGTGGCCCGCGTGAACGCCGCGACGCGGGCCTTCCGCCGCAAGCAGGCCGAAGGCCGCGGCAATCAGATGGCTCGCTGGGTGCAGCGACTCGGCGGTTGGGTGGCGCGCCTGGGAATGGCGATCGCAAACTACCGACGCGACTACAACCTGATCGTGACGAGCGCGAGGGGCCCTCGCGCGCTCTCGCTTCTTGGCGCGCACCTGCGCGAGCTCACCGCGTTCGCGCCGCTGGTACCGGGCCAGCGCGTCGCCGTCGCCGTCGTCGAGTACGAAGGGCGTCTCTTCTTCGGGGTGACGGAAGGCTGGAAGCGCGCGACTCGCGGACGTCGCCTGATGGAATCCCTGGCCGAGGAGCTGACGCTGCTGGAGCGCTCCGCTCTGCGGGACGACCGAGCCGACTCGCCCCGCGCGCTGCGCACCTCGCGCGCCTTGCGGAGCCGGGTCTCCGCGGCGGTCGGCAGCTAGGCGAGATCCCGGGCGCTAGGCGCCTGCGGCCGTGAAGACGACCGACTCCGCCATCTGCTCGAAGTCGCCGAGGTAGCGCTCGAAGAAGTGCTGCTCGGGTGCGTTGAACTCGATCCGGTAGAGCCACGCCCCGACCGGACAGCCGTACTCGACGGTCCGCTTCTCGAGGCCGATCTCGTTCCGGTAGCGGTAGTCGAGGCGGAAGCAGCGCTGGCCCCCGATGGTCGCGGGCCGGTTCGAGACCAGGGCGAAGGCTCCGACGCCCTCGTCGGTGCGACGGCTGTCGATCGAGACGTTCGCCATGTCCTGCACCGTCAGGTTGCCGGCCAGGTTCCGGCTGGTTCCCTTCACGACCGAGGTCTTCGGAAAGCGGCGAACCCAGATCTCTTCGAGCTCGCCGCCGTGGACGGTGAAGAAGATGTGACCGACGACCGGCCCGTAGTAGGACGTCATCCAGCCCTGGGGCAGGTCGAACTGAATCTCGAAAGTGGGGTAGGTGAATGGCCGCGGCGACGACTCGTCGACCAGCACCCACGCCGGTGCGCAGCCCACGAGGAGGCTGCAGAAAGCGAGTACTGCGCCGCGCGCCCAGCGGGCTCGGTTGGCCAACACGTTCACCTCGCCTCGGCTTCGAGTTCGCGGAGGTAGCCCCGCACGTAATCGCCGTCTCCCGCTGCGGGTGCGAGCTGGAGATAGCGTCGGAAGTAGCGCCTTGCCTCGGCCGAGGCGTCGGGTGTGCGCTGGGTTCCCGTGGTCCGATAGAACGACATGCCGAGCTCGCGCGTGGCGTCGGCATGGCGAACGTCGAGGATCAACACCTGCTCGAAGGCGTTGCGCACCGCCTTGAGGGACGGCAAGCGTTTGCCTTCGATCGGCCTGGAGCGCTGTCCGGCGAGCGCGCGTCCGAGGAGCATCCAGCCGTTCGGATCGGTCGGGCGCGACTCGGTCGCGAGCCGGGCGCAGGTCTCCGCCGAGATGAACAACCCGACCGCCAGTTCGAGATCACACTGACGTAGGGTGGCGGTGTGCACGCGCCGGCGGAACCCGGCGGTGTCCGCCATCGGGCTGCGCGACGGCTTCTTGCGGGCGTAGTCGCGGGCGATCAGCGTCTCGTAGCCGGAGATGCGGGCCGAGATCTGAGGCGGCGGCGTGAACGGAGCCCAGCCCCAGATGCCCTGTGCGTGGACTTCGGCGAGATGGGTGAGGGACGCCTCGTAGAGGCCCAGCGTGCTTTGCACCGGGTAGCCGGCGTCGTGCAGGATGGCGAGCCCTTTCTCATCGGCGACCGTCTCGAGGTGATGATGGAAGCCTGCCGCCGTCGTGATCGAAGCGGCCTGGGCCAGCAGCTTGGCTTCGCCGCCGCCATCGACGAGCGTGGCGCCGACGCCGATCCATGCCAGGGTGTCCGCCCGCAGGCGCTTGTCGCGGTGGCCGCGCAGCGCGTGGCGATGGACGATGTGCGCGAGCTCTCTCGACAAGAGGGCTGCGAGCTGCGCTTCGTTCTGCATCCGCGAGAGCAGGGCCGTGTGGATGTAGATGACGCCGTTCGCGAACGAGTACCCGTGGATGTTCACGTTCGAGACGACGCGCGCCTGCGGCGTGAGGGACGCCTCGGCGAGCTCGGGCGGCGTCACCCGCTGCAGGAGCTTCGAGAGGTAGGCGTCGAGCTTTGGATCTTCGAAGAGCAGCCCGCTGACCTCGATCTGGTACTGGAGCTCTCGCGATTGCTTCCACAGCGCCTCTTCATCGGCGTCGAGGCGTCCCACCCCGACGTTCGTACCGAGCGGCGGCAGGGGCTCATAGGGCGTGACGCAGCCCATGGCGAAGAAGAGGATGGAAACGAACGGGAGGCTACGGAGCATCATGGCTGCATTCCGGTCAGGACCAGGTCGACGAGGGCCTTGCTCGCTTCCGGGTCGCGCAGGTCGGCCAGCGGCATCGATACCTTGTTGAAGAAGAGGACGTCCCCGGTCTGCGACTCGACCAAGGCCACGATCAGCTCGGCGGGGGTGGCGCTCGGGCCGGCGTAGCTACCCGTCGCCAGGGCCGCGACCGCACCCACCCCGATCAGGGCGGCGCGGTCCTCGGTGGGAATGAAATCGGTGGCGATCATCAGCAGGAACGCATCCGCCGGCGTGCCGGCCAGCAGCGCGCGCGCCTCGGGCCCGAGGGTGTAGTCGAAGTTCTCCATCTGGGGCGGGAAGAGCTGTCCCAGATCGTAGGTGTGGCGAAGGATCGCGTCCTTCGCGGATTCGAAGAGCAGCCAGCTCTGCTCGCCCTCACTCACCTGGGGACGGCTGTTCACGCTGCCCGGGTGGATGCGGAAATCGGGCCGCGGCGGGTGGGCGCCCGCGTAGGGCACGAAGATCTTGCCGGTGCTCTCGAGGTAGGTCTGCACCGCGCCGCGGGTGTTCTGGTTCGCGGTGTCGCTCCACTCCTGGACTTCCTGCTCGATGTCGCCGGACGACATCGCGGCGACCGAGACGAGCGGTGGCACCAGGGTGACGGTCTCGATGTCACTCCAACGCAGCGCCTGATTCGCCGGCGCGCGGTAGGGGCGCGGCAGGACGCACGCAGAGCCGAGCAGGGCGAGCACGAGGCAGAGCCAGGCTTCGAGACGACGCGGGCCGGTGCGTCGAGACGAGGGCGAGGACATGTTCGGTGGACACCCCAGCAGGGCCGGGTACAGGTCGCCCGATCCGCAGGCCCCCTCCCCAGCGTTCGCGGCCCACTATAGGGAAAGGCGTGTCGTTGCGAGCCCGCGGGTCGGCACTTTCGCGGCTGCGTTGCGCCGCCGCTAGGGGGCTTGCGCGCGCAGGTGAACGCTCTTCGGACGCGTCACCGAAGCGAAGCCCAGCTCCGAGAGGGAGCAGCCGAACCCCGAGTCCTTGACGCCGGTCCAGACGAGGGCGGGGTCGAGGTAGTCGCAGCGGTTGGCGAACACGGTGCCCGCTTCGATCTCGGGGGCCAGCCGCTCCGCGCGGTCGAGGTCCGCCGTCCAGACGGACGCGGTCAACCCGAAGCGTGAATCGTTCATCAAGGCGAGGCCCTCGGCTTCCGTCGAAACGCGCTGGATCCCGACCGCGGGCCCGAAGGTCTCCTCGCGCATGAGCGACATCCCGTGATCGACGTCGACCAGCAGCTGTGGGGCCAGGTAGCAGCGCGAGGTGTCCGGCACCTCGAAATCCGCATCGCCAACGAGCACCCGCGCGCCTGCGGCCTGGGCCGCGCGCACCTGCTCGCGGACGAAGTCGGCAGCCCCGGCGTTGACCAGCGGGCCGAGCGTCGTACCCGGATCGAGCGGGTTCCCGACCACGTAGGGCTTCGTGAGGGCGATCGCGGCTTCGACGAACGCGTCGTAGACCGGCGCGGCGACGTAGATGCGCTCGATCCCGCAGCAGCTCTGGCCGGCGTTGTAGAAAGCGCCGTCGACCAGGTTCTCGGCGGCGAAGGCGACGTCCGCGTCCTCGAGCACCAGTGCCGGGTCCTTGCCGCCGAGCTCCATGCCAGCCGGAATGAAGTTCTGTTCGGCCACGCTGCGGTAGATCTCGTGTCCTCCACGGACCGACCCGGTGAAGGAGACGTAGCCGAGGTCGCGCGACCCGATCAGCGCGGCGGTGGTGGCATGGTCCATCGGGAGCGCCTGCACGAGGCCTTCGGGCGCCCCCGCTTCGCGGAAGGCCCGCTCGAACTGATCGGCGACGAGGGCGGTCTGGGAAGCGTGCTTCACGAGCACGGCGTTGCCGGCCAGGACCGCGGGCACGATCACGTTGACGGCGATCGCGAGTGGATAGTTCCAGGCGGCGATGTCGAGCACGATCCCGACCGGTTCGCGTCGGATGAAGCGCCGAAAACCGGCCTTCTCCGGGAGTGCCGTGTCGGCGAGGGCGTCCTCGGCGATCGCGCAGAGATGCTCGGTCCGTTCGACCATCGTGCGCTCGAACTCGCCGCGCGCCTGACCCCGCGGCTTCCCCATCATGCGCGTGATCTCTTCGGCGTTCGCGTCGCCACGTGCGGCGTAGGCCGTGAGCATCTGGCGACACACGGCGATGCGCTCGGCCAGCGGTACCCGTCGCCATTCCTGCTGGGTCTCGCGCGCTCCGGCGACCCGGCGCTCGACCTCGTCCATCGCGACGAAGTCGAAGTGGTAGACCGGCTGTTCGTCGATCGGGCTGATGATCTCGGGCATGGGCGCGAGGTTCGCAGGATCCCGGGGATCGCGCTCGCGGCGGGCGGGGGCTAGTCGCGCAGCTCCGCGTGGAGCGTATCCACTACCTCCATCGCGTCGCGGATCGCGCCGCCGATGTAGCCCACGCCCGTGCCGTCCCCGATTTCGTACACACGGAGCCCGGCCTCGCGCAGAGCTTCCGCCTGGCGGGTGTCGCCCGTCGTACCCTTGGCGACGATCACGTGATCGGCCGGCGCCTGGGTGGTCTCGCCCTGGGCATTCGTGAAACGCACACCGTCGGGCTCGATGCAGATGTCCTTCGCCGACGGGAAGAGGGCAACTTCATGCTCGCGGAGCTCGGCGAGCATGCGCAGGCGTCGGACGAGCGTGATCCCCGCACCAAAGCGCGGGACGTCGTCCACGACGGTGACCTGTCTGCCGCGCTCGGTCAGTAACTCGGCGAGCTCGAGGCCGACGAGCTCGCCGCCGACCACCACGATGCGCTTTCCGAAAGGCATCCAGCCGCGCGTCGCCTTGCGGACGAAGGCGAGGTTCCGGGTGAGTCCGGTGGCGGCGCCCACCCGCGTGGCCAGCCGGGTCGAGAGCGAGGTCTTGCGTTGCAGGGCGTCGGAGGAGGCGCCGAGCATCAGGTCGCGCATGTCGTCGCCCGAGAGCACATGAGGCAGGTCGGCGCCGGGAATGTCGGGCAGACTCCGACGCGCCCCCGTGGCGACGACCACCGCGTCCGGTGCCCAGGCGGCCAGTTCATGGGCCGACGCTTCGGTGCCGAGTTTGAGTTCCACCGGGGCCGCTTCGACACGCGTGCGGAGCCAGTCGAGGAGGGGCTCGTTGGCGGCGTAGGCGAGGGAGGCGAAGCGCAGCGTACCGCCGAGCCGCTCGCTCTTCTCGAAGAGGACGGTCTCGTGGCCGTGCTCCGCGAGGCGACGGGCGGTCTCCATCCCCGCCGGACCCCCACCGACCACGGCGACGCGCAGCGTCCGACCCTTCGTCGGTGCAGCGTCGCGCGTGTACTCGATGCCGCACTCGGGATTGACGGCGCATTGGGTGGAGGCGCGGTTGTAGATCGCGCTCACGCACGTGTAGCAGTAGATGCAGGGGCGGATCTCACGCTCCCGGTTCTCTCCGAGCTTGCGCGGCAGGTGCGGGTCGGCGAGCAGCTTGCGCCCCATGCCGAGGAAGTCGAAGTGTCCCTGCGCGATCTCGGCATCGGCATGCGCGACCTCGACCCGACCCGACGCGATGATCGGGATCGAGACACCGCGCTTGATCGCGGCAGCGGCGGGGAGGTTCCAGTTCGGCTCGTGGGGAATGTTCGAGGCCGAGTGGAGCTTTCCCTGGGCGAAGTCGTGGTAGGCGCTCACGGTGATCGCATCCGCCCCGGCGTTCTCCAGCCACTGGGCCGTGACCTTCGCGTCTTCGAGCGAGATGCCGCCCTCCTTGCCGACCTCTCGCGAGTCGATCTTGACGATCAGCGGGAAGTCGGAGCCGACCTCGGCGCGCACGGCGCGCACGATCTCGAGCAGGAGCCGGGCGCGATTCTCGAGCGGTCCGCCGTATTCGTCGGTGCGGCGATTCGTCTTCGGCGAGAGGAAGGAAGAGGGGACGTAGCCGTGGCCTCCATGGACCTCGACGGCATCGCAACCCGCCTGCGCCGCGCGCCGCGCACCGGCGGCGAAGGCCGACACGAGATCCCGGATGTCGTCGTCGTCGAGTTCTTTGAAGGTGGGCATGCCAGTGCTGGCGAGGATCTCGAGCTCGGGCAGCAGGAATCCGTCGACGAAGTCGCCCATCTCGAGCCGCGGGGCCGAAGGGCACCACTGGGGGCGTCCGGCGACCGTGTCGTCGACGGCGTTGAGGCCCCCCTGGTGGAGCTGCACGGCGAAGCGTGCGCCGTGCCGATGCACCGCATCGACGACCTGCGCCAGCCCCGGAATGTGGGTGTCGTCCGAGATCCCGACCTGCCAGGGCTGAACCTGGCCCACCGGATACATCACGCCGCAGGCGCCGGAGATGATCAGGCCGGCCCCGCCGCGAGCCTGCTCCTCGTGGTAGGCCGCGATGCGGTCGCCCCAGTGTCCGTCTTCGTCACTGAGGTTCACCCCCATCGCCGTGACGAGGATGCGATTGCGCAGTTCGAGCGACCCGATGCGCCCAGGGGCGAGCAGATGGTCGTAGGCCACGACGTCTTCTCCGAGGGAGGAGCGCGGGGGGGAGCCTCGCGCGAGTCATGGCCAGGGTACTGCGGAATCGAAGCGGGCGTCCGAGCGTTTCGATGGCTCCGGGGACGCCGAGGGGACGAGGACTGTGCGGGCCTCTCACGGGAGCCGACAGAGCCCCCGCGAGAGGTCCGCTCGCGCCCGAGGAGCGCGTCAGGTCCGCGTGACGCGTCGGGCCACGAACCCGCCCACGAGGGTCAGCCCACACACCAGCGCGGAGACGCCGAAGCCACCGAGCGCCGGCACCGGCACCGTCGCTGCGTTCAGGTTGATGTTGACGACCTCGATGAAGTTCCCGCCCATGGGGTTGGGCCGCTGGAAGCGCAGCTCGGCCGTGTCCTCGCCGGGCAGACCGATCAGCCCCAGCATCGTCGACGGACTCGGCATGCTGCCGTTCGGCAACCCCGACGCGGGCGCCGACAGCGAGAACGCGATGAAGGGATACGCGTCGAAGGGCGCCACGAAGGCGGGGCCTGCCACGCCGAAGTTGTTGGCGCCCACGAGGTTGCCGGCGGGAAGGACGTTGTTGTCGATCACGTTGAGCTGGGTCGTGGTGGGCGGGACCGGATCCATCTCCCAGGACTGGCCCGCCATGTCGATCACCATCTCGACGACCGCGCCGTCGAAGAACAAGCCCATCTGCGGCGCGTTCGGATCGATCACGACTGTGACGGTGACCGGAGTCCCGACGTTGACCCCGTACGCCGTCGGTACCTGCGGCGTCTCGGTCGGGTTGAAGCTGACCTGGATGTTCTCCACCTCGCCCGTGTACTGCACCGTGTAGTTCGCCTGAGCCGCGTTCGCCGCCAGCACGACCACCGCGACGACGAGCCACGCACTTCGGCCGCTCTGCTTCCACCCACTCCACTTCCTGCGCACCATCTTCACCTCGAGTTCTCCTGGTCGGTGGGCACGGCAGCCCCGGCTCGGCGTACCGAGCCATTTCGCGCCCCGGATTCACGCGCGTCGGGAAGCCCCCGAGCGTCGACAGGATTCTCTCGGGAGCCCGTTAACCGGAGCGAAACCCGAGGAATTCCAAGGGGCTGGGGCTTCGCGGCCGCCGCCGTTCGGCTAGCGCCGGCGCGCCCGTCCGGCGCGCCGCGTCGGGACGTGGGTTCCGTCGGGCCGCTTCGCCACCCAGCGTACGAAGCGCGCGACCTCCGGGTGGGCGGCGAGCTTCTCGATCGTGTCGTAGGCGCGCTCGAGCTCCTTCTCGGAAAGGAGCACGTGGATCTGCTTGTGGCAGGGCGCGCACAGCCAGGCGATGCGATCGCGTTCACGCGTGCCCTTCTGGCGCGTGCGGGGTACCAGATGGTGACGCGTGGGGTGGGCGACGGCGCGCAGGCAGAGCTCACAGGCGTCGGCGCGGCGTCGCCCGTTCGTGTTCACCGCGAAACCGTAGCGGCGCTCGGCGTCGCGGCCGCTCTCGGGAGGGACCGCTTCAAACGGCTGCGGCGCGTTCGAAGGCCGGCCGCGCCGTCAGTCGCGCGAGGTAGGCCGACGTGCGCGGCGTGTCGGCATTCACGTATTCGAGGTGTCGGGCGATCATCAACCCGAACCCCAGCATGATGTCGGCCGCACTGAAGCGGTCGCCCAGGATCCACTCGCGCCCGTCGAGCGCGCCTTCGATCACGCCCACGAGGTTCGGTGCGATCTCGCGGCCCCGGTCGACCAGGACGGGCCACCGGCGATCCTCGGGGATCCGACCGCTGTGGGAAGCGATCTCTCCCATGATGACGGTCAGCGGGTTCTCGCCGTAGCCCATCCACTGGAGGGTGAGTGCGCCTTCCTCCGTATCGCTCGGCGGGATCAGCGCGCCCGCGCCGTACTTCGCGTCCAGATACGAGAGGATGGCGGCGGTCTCCCAGAGGAGGAAGCCGTCGTCTTCGATCGCGGGCACCTTGCCCAGCGGGTTGACCTTCAGGTACGCGGGACGCTGCATGGCGTCGCTGAACATCTCGACGGGCTCCAGCCGATAGGCGAGGTCGATCTCCTCGCAATACCAGACGACGCGCATCGAACGCGAGAGCGGGCTGTGGTGCAGGGTCAGCATTGGCCCGTCAGCTCTGCGACTTCGCCTGCTCGAGATACTCGTCGCGGAGCAGGCGCTTGTAGAGCTTTCCCGTCGGCAGGCGCGGCAGCTCGGGACGGAAGTGGATGTGCTTCGGCACTTTGTAGTGCGCGATCGACTCGCGCGCGTACGCGCGCAGCTCGGCCTCGAAGGCCTCGTCGCCCGTCACGCCTTCCGCGGGCTGCACCACCGCCTGCACGAACTCGCCCATCTCGGGGTCGGGTAGTCCGAAGACGGCGACGTCGGTCACCTTGTCGTGGACGATCAGGCAGTCCTCGATCTCCTGGGGATAGATGTTCACGCCCCCCGAAATGATCATGAACGCCTTGCGGTCGGTGAGATAGAGATAGCCGTCCTCGTCGAGGTATCCGACGTCCCCCAGCGCCGACCAGTTGGCGTGGTGGGGGTGCTGCGCCGATTTCGTCTTCGCCGAGTCGCCGTGGTACTCGAAGGGCATTTCGTCGCGCTCGAAGTAGATCAGTCCGGCTTCCCCGACGGGCAGTTCGTTGCCTTCGTCGTCACAGATGTGGGGCGTTCCGAGGATGGGCTTTCCGACCGAGCCCGGGTGCTCGAGCCACTGGGGCGAATCGATGAAGGTCAATCCGTTGCCCTCGGTGCCGGCGTAGTACTCGGTGATGATCGGGCCCCACCACTCGATCATCTGGCGCTTCACCTCGACCGGGCAGGGTGCCGCCGCGTGCACCACGTTCTCGAGGGACGAGGTGTCGAAGCGGCGACGCAGCGTCTCGGGCAGCTTGAGCATCCGCACGAACATGGTCGGCACGACCTGGCTGTGGGTGATCTGGTGCTGCTCGATCGCTTCGAGGAACGCCTCTTCGCGGAACTTCTCCATCACCACCACCGTACCGCCGAGCTCGTGCACCCCGGTCGACCACTGGAGCGGCGCCGAGTGGTAGAGTGGGGCTGGCGAGAGGTAGCGGGTGGACTCGCTCATCCCGAGCAGGTGCTGCTCGAGCGCGGAGATCGCGAGACCGCCCGGCTCGTCGATCTGCTTCCCCGACAGCCCACGCTTGATGCCCTTTGGACGCCCGGTGGTTCCCGAGGAGTAGAGCATCACGTCGCCGCGCGGTTGATCGTCGAGGCGTTTCGCGGGCATCGCCCCGGTTGCGGCCTCGTACGCCTCGAAGCCGTCGACGGTGCCGTCCATCATGAAGCGGTCGGTGCAGTCAGGGATCAGCGGGAGCATCTCGCTGACCGTCTCGGCCATGGCGCGCGTGGTGACGAGCGAGGTCGAGCCCGAGTCGTTGACGAGGTAGGCCGCCTCCTCCGCTGACAGGAAGCGATTGATCGCCGTGACGTAGAGCCCCGAGCGCAGCGCTGCCCAGTAGGCCTCGTAGTAGCGCGGGGTGTTCTCGGCGAGGATCGCCACGTGACCCCCCGGTCGGAGTCCGCGTTCCCACCACAGCTGAGCGAGCTGGTTCGAGCGGTCGTCGAGTTCGCGGTAGGTCACGACGGCGCCGGTCCCGGTCATGATGACGGCCGGCTTGTCGGGGTGGGTGGCGGCGTGGGTACCCGGATACATGGCGATCTCCTCGGGGCGCGAGTATACGAGCGCTCGGGGGAGACTACTCCCCTGCGGTCGGTCCCTCGGCTTCGAGCCAGGAGGCGACGTCCCATTCGCGGAACACGGTCCAGCTGTAGTTTCGCGTGGCGCGCTCTCGCAGGTGACCGACGCCCGCTTCGGCCTGTCGCTCCATCAGGGTCTCGAAATCGTCGAGTGAGCCGAAGCGCATCACCACCAGGTACTGGCGCCCTTCGCCCGAGAGCGTGCGCACGGGCGGATGACCGGCGACGACCGGCTGGGCGTCCAACCCCTCGAGAAGCGGCGCTGTCTCCCGCATGTAACGGCGATAGGCGTCTTCGGCGCCCGGGGCCAGATCGAAGAAGTTCAGTGCGTAGATCATCGAAGGCTCCCGACTAGGATCCGGTGGCGTGCATCCAGGCGACGACGCGCTCGGCGACGTCTTCCCCGCAGTCTTCCTGGAGGAAGTGCCCCGCGCGTTCGAGGGTGGCGTGGGGTTGTCCGGCGGCTCCGGGCACACGCTCCTGGAAGATGGCGTCCCAGCCGCCGGTCCCGGGATCGCTGTCACCGAACAGGGTCAAGAAGGGCTTCTCGAACTTGCCGAGGACGTCCCAGGTCGCTTGGTTCAGCGCGGCACCTACGTCGTTCCGCGTCACGGGTATGAGCGCGGGAAACTGGCGCATGCCCTGCTTGAAACGCTCTTCCGGAAACGGAGCGTCGTAGGCCTGCGCGGCCTCGGGCGCCAAGGGACGCGCCGTAGCGCCGTGCGCTGCCATGCTCGCTGCAAAATCCGGCGTGCGCTGCGAGAACGCGATCCACGACAGAAGCGCTTCGGCGATCTGGGTGTTGTCGCCCGGGAGCGCATGGTTGTCCTGCACCAGACGACCCGCGAGCGCGGGTTCGAGGGTGTGCAGCATCGTGTTGGCGGCGACCACGCGCGCGAAACGCGGACTCTCTCGAGCCACCACCCCCATGCCGATCGGGCCGCCCCAGTCCTGGCCGAAGACGGTGACGTCACGCAGGTCCAGACCGAGCACGAAAGCGCGCAGCCACTCGACGTGCCTTTCGAAGGTGAAAGAGGTGCGCTCGGTGAGCTTGTCCGAGCGGCCGAAGCCGATGTGGTCGGGGGCGATCGCCCGGAACCCCGCCGCGACGAAGACCGGAATCATCTTCCGGTAGAGGTACGACCACATCGGCTCGCCGTGCAGCAGCAGCACCGCGGGACCCTCGCGCGGGCCTTCGTCGACGTAGTGCATGCGCAGCGTCTGGGCGGGCTGCTCGGGGTTCGGCAGCTCGGCGTAGTGGGGTTCGAAGGGAAAGTCGGCGAGGTCCGCGAAGCGCGCTTCCGGCGTGCGGATCACCTCCGAGATCAACATGGCGTCTCCGGTCCGAGGGCAGGGCGTCGGGTCGAAGGGTCTCTCGCCCCACCGAGACGTCAAGAGGCAGGGATCGGAGGCGTCAGCAGGATGGGCTCGGCGGGCGAGCCGTCAGGCGGCGCCGGCTTCCTCCGCGCCCAGCTTGCGTGCGAGCGCGCGCCAGCGTCGCTGGCGGTGACGGTAGAAGAGCGCCGCGAACGCCCAGACCACTGGCGTGAGGAGGCCGGCGTCGACGTCGACGCGATCCACGTAGCGGGTGTGGCCGTCCGGGAGCGCGTCGATCTCGATCCAGTGGTCCCAGCGCTTCGCGAGCTGGCCGCTGCCGTTGTCGCGCACCCGTCGCGGCCAGCCGCTGGGCACCTCGCCATCCGGGAGCTCCAGGCCGACCCACTGCCGACCCAAAGGCAGCACTCCGAAAAGCCACACGCTGACCCGGTAGCGGCCGGGGGACCAGGTCGACGGAAGGCTCGGCGGGTCCACCGGTTCGAAGCGGATCAGAGGGGCCGCCACGTAGCGGAGCAGGTCGGGGGTGAGCAGCTCCTGCCAGGCGCGTTCTGGGGAGCACTCGAGTCGGGTGGTGCATTCGATTCGCATGGGTCGTCGTCCTCCGAGGTTCCCTAGAATGTGAGAAATCCCTCGGTTTTCACCTCGCATTCCGAACCGGACCCGACCGCCCGCCCATGCCCACCCGCAAGACCTCGAAAACCCGCCGGAAACGACCCCAGCAGGCGCGCTCGCGCGCAACCGTCGACGCGCTCCTCGAAGCCGCGGCTCAGCTTTTCGAACGCCACGGCGTCGGCGCGACGACCACCGACCGCATCGCGGAGCGTGCCGGTGTGTCGGTAGGGTCGCTCTACCAGTACTTCGGCGACAAGCAGGCCCTGCTCGTGGCGCTGTCCGAGCGTCACCTCGACGAGGGGGAGGCGGTCGTGCGCGCGGCCTTCGGCGAACTCGCAGCACCGGATCGTCCCCTCGACGAGTGGGTCGCGGCGCTGATCGAGACCTTCGTCGCGCTGCACCGCGAACGTCCGGCGCTGCACCGCGTGCTCACCGAAGAAGGCCCGCTGCCGACCCGCGTGCGCCGCCGGGTCGAGGCGCTCGAGGCTGCGGCTGTCGAGGCACTGGCGGGGCTTCTCCGGCAGCGGACCGACGTGCGGGTACCCGATTCGCGGCTTGCCGCCCACTTCCTCGTGGTCTGGGTCGACGCCGTGGCGCACCGACTCGTGCTGCACCCACCGGATGGCGTGACCACCGAAGCGCTCTGCGCCGAAGCCGAGCGTTTGATCGTGGCCTACCTCGCGTCGGGTGACGCTCCGACAGGCCGCCGCGCCGCGTCGCGCTAGAGACGCTCGAGCCGCGCGACCGGATAGCTCTCGCCCGCGCCGTGGGGATCGTGCGGGGCGCCGAGCCAGACGCGCACCTTCTCCCCCGAGTCGATGTCGACACCGCTGCTCCGAATCACCTCGGCGCCAAGGTCGACCGGAACGCCCCATTCGTCGTCGCCCTCGGTCAGCAGCGAGCCGAAGGCATCCGTGGGGAGTTCGGATTCGTCGCCGAAGACGACCTCGACGATATCGAGGGTGCCGACGGTTTCATAGGGCCAGGCCGTGTTGCTCCGCAGGGCCTGCTCCAGGGGCGAGTCCTGGTCGGGGGCCAGGGCCTCGAAGTCCGCGATGTCCGAACCGCAGGCGAGGGTGAGCGCGAGAATCGATCCGAGCCAGAGAAGTCGCATGCCTCTCGAATCGGCAGGATCCCAGGCGACCTTGATCGGTGTCGTCGAGAGCGAGGCGCCCCCGGCGGGGTTCCGCCGAGGGCGCCCGGATTCGATGGGGTGGGTGCCTCAGAAGGCCACGATCCCCTGGGTGTTGGTTTCCGGAAGGTCGCTGACCAGCTGGATCTCGGTGAGGCCGGCGCCAGCGCCGTCGCTCTCGACCTTGTAGACCCCGATCGTGCCGCTCAGCCCGAAGAGCTGATAGACGTACTCGCCGTCATCGCTGATCCACAGATCGATGAAGCCGTCGGTCGATCCGAAGGCGGCCGCGGGGCTGCTGTTGTCGGGCGGCGTTCCCGCCGCTGCAACGTCGTCGATCAGGGCGATGCGACCCTGGTCGAAGGAGAACGAGGAGATCGTCGCGTCCAAGGCGTTCGACACCCAGAAGGTGTTCTCGTCGTCGCTGAACTCGATCCAGCACGCGGTGCGTCCGCCCTCGGTGGGCGTGGAGCCCGTGAGGACATCGAGGTCGATGGCCTCGAGGGACCCATCGTCGTCCAGGCGCCAGGTCGACACCGAGCCCGTCTGGAGCTCGAAGAACGCCGGCGGCGCTCCGTCCGGGCGGAACTCGCGCGCCTCGGTCACGACGACGTAGTTCTCGCCCTCGTCCTCGACGATCTCGAAACCGATCGCGCTCGGGAGGTTGCGTCCCTCCGCGTTGCCGGGCAGCGTCGACGCCGCGGCGCTCACGGGCTGCCGCGAGAGCCGACCGCTGCGCGCCACCGCGTAGACGACGATCTCATCCGTGCTGCCGCTCGCCAGCGCCGAGGAGCCCGCGTTGATCGACGACACGACCAGGTGGCGTCCGTCGGGTGAGAACTGGATCGCCGACGGCCGGTTCTCGAGCCGCCGCGCGCCGTTGCGGATGCGATGCAGGCGTCCGCGCGGCGTGAGCCGGAACCCGGTCAGCACGCCCTCCTGGTCGGGCTCACCGACGAACTCGCCGTCGGCATCGATGCTCGAGACCCAAAGCGTTCCGTCGAAGTACGCCACGCTGTTCGGACCGACGCCCTCGACGCGGCGATGGTCGGTCAAGCGCAGGGAGAAGTCGTTGCGCACGCGAAACACCGAGACCGAGTTGCTGCCCGCGTTCACCGCGATGAGGTGACGTCGGTTCTTGGTCAACAGGACGGCATAGGCGGAGATCAGCGGGTCGAGCCCTTCGCCCCCGTCGAAGGCAGCGCCACGCCCGCCCGTCGCGAACTTCCCGATCAGCGAGAGCGTGCCGTCGGCGTTGCGCCCGTAGGCGACGATCTTGTTGCGGTCGAACTCATTCGTCATCGCGTACACGCCGCCGACGAAGTCACGTCTCGGGTAGTCGTTTGCCGTGGCCATCATCGCGGCGAACGTCGAGATTGCGAGCGTTCCCACGAGCGTTGCTGTCTTCCACATCGATTCGGTGTCCTCGGGTTGGGGAAGAGCGAGGACCGTCGCACCCGACGCTCCGCGTTCTTCGTGTGGCTCGAGGTACGCACCAGCTGCGGATGTGTTGCGCGAAGCTGCGGATCAGATGCGGAACACGCGCGGCCCGATGAGTGCGCCGACGAACGCGAGCGCGATCACCGGTGCCGCGTGGTGGGTGAGCGCGTGCCAGGGTTCGATCATGCAGCCCACCTGCATCGCCAGGTTCGACACCAGGGCACCCGAACCGAGGAGCACGGCACCGGTCAGGCGCGGCGCGAGCGAGAGCCTGCGCGACAGCGCCGGGAGCAGCAGCAAGGCACCCAGGAACCCGAAGAGCGCGACCTCGAATTGGCAGCCCGGTCGTTTCCCGAGCATCGAGGGTTCGACGTGGGGTTCGTGAACACCCCACGCGAACAGGGCGAGCCACAGGCCGACACTGCACCCGAGCACGAGGCGCCATCGCGCCGCATTGTCGAGGCCCGGGATGCTCAGGCGAGCGGCGGCGGAGACGGCGAGCGAAAACAGCAGCGCGCCTGCGAGCAGCTCACCGCGGAAGCGCGAAGAGGTCGCGAGCTCGGCCTCGACGCCCGGTCGCCAACCGCCGGTGGTCGCGATGTACGCGAAGGCCGTGAGGCCGAGGAGCGCGATCCACACCGCTGCGATCCAGCTCGGCGGCCAGAGCGTCGGGGACGCCTCGAAGTCGCGGTCGATGCGGGAGAGCACGCGGGGCTGGGGGCGGTCGTTCGACATGCGATTCCTCACGAGGCCTGGGGAGATTCCCGGCTAGACCCGATTTCCTTCGTCCAGGCTTCCTTCGCGGCGCGCCAGCGATTCGAGCTGCTTGAGACCCCGATGCACGCGCGTGCGGAGGGAGATCTGGGAGATGCCGATCGCCGACGCGGCTTCGCGCCCGGCGAGACCCTCGATCTTGGTGAGCAGGACGGCTTCCCGGTACTTCGGGGGCAACCGCTCCAACAGGCGCTCCAGGTCCCGCTGGGTGGTCGGGTCCGACTCGACGGGACGCAGCGCCGCCGCCTCTTCGTCGAGCGGGTTCTCGCGGCGGCGTTCTCGATGGCGCGCGACGTCGAACACCTTCCTGCGCACGATCGCGAGCAGCCAGGGGCGAAAGGGACGACGCGGGTCGTAGGTGTGGCGCGCGCGATGGAGTGCCAGGAGCGCATCCTGGGCGCAATCGTCGGCAGCCACCGAGTCACGCAGCATGCGGGTGGCGTAGCGGCCGACCCAGTCGTGCAGCTCGCCCATCAGCCGCCGATACGCCTCACGGTCGCCCTGCTGGGCCTGGCCCATCCAGCGCGACCAGCGTTCCGCGGCGCCTTCGGACGCCGCCTCGGCATTCTCGGCCTGGTCTCCGCGACTCAACCCTGCACCCTGCACGTCTACCGTCCGCGTTCCCCGGGGCCAGTACGGCTGCCCTCCGAGGGCGGTTACGGGGAGAAGAAATCGAGGGAGCGGTGTCACGTTCCGGACGCCCCGCGCGTACTGGGAGAGCGAGGCAGCGCCGGTGACGGCGTCGGCGTCTCGGCATCTCACCTCTCCACGGAAAGGACCGTCCTCATGCAACGACCCGGCCTGCTCTTGCTCGCACTCGCGACGTTCCTGGGAACGACCCCGATGGCCTGGGCCTCGGGCGGCTACGGCGGCGGCGGTGGCGGTGGCGGTTCGTTCGGCGGCTATCGGAGCCAGTCCGACCCCGTCTACGACCGCGGCAAGGCGCTCTTCAACGGACGGACCCGCCCCCATCGTGGCCTCGAAGTGTGTTTGTCTCGCGTCGCGGAAGGAGGAGAGCCCGAGACCGTTCCCGTGACGCGTCGCAGCCTCACGCCCTATCGACGCGGGCCGGTCCGCGACGTGGCGCTGCGACTCGTCGACTGTGAAGCGCCGCAGGAGCGCCTGGGCAACCGCTTGAGTCCCGACGAGTTCCAGTCGCTGCTCTACTACCTGAACAAGCGCTACGCGCTGCGTCTCGACGACTGAAGGTCCCAGGCGAACGCGAGTGCGATCGGCCCGAACTCGAGGAACAGCGCCCAAGCTGGAACCTCGTAGGGGGCGAGGTTGGCATCGCCGAGGCCGAGGCCATGAGCGTACGACACGAGTAGACCGGCCGAAGCGACCCAGGCGGTCGCGCTCGGGCGCAGCGGGGCGAACGCCAGTGCCCACAGCGCGTACCAGGGGTTCAGCACTGGCGCGAACAGGAGCAGGGCCCCGAAGACGAGATCGCCGCGCGGCCAGTCGCTGGCGGAAGCGTCCCGGACATGCCGATGGAGCAACGCGCACCACCCGATCACGAAGGCGGCGCTGAGCACGCCCCGCGCTTCGCCGCCGGGCCAGACCTGGAGAGCCAAGAGATGCAGAGGGGCGTTGAACAGCCAACCACCGGCGAGACTGCGCAGGCCCTCCGAGGCATCCGGGCGCAGCAGCGCTGGATCGAAGAAGGGTGCATGCAACGCCACGACGCCCACGACGAACGCGAGCCATGCGCGCCCCGATCCCAGGAGGACGAAGGGTGCGAGCACGGCGGCGAACGGGCGCGCTCCGAAGGCGATCGCGAGGAGCACTCCGGCCGCGACCGGCCGCTCGGCGCGCACGGCGATGGACAGCAAGAGCGGCAACACACCGAACGCGTCGGTGTGGGCGGTGAAGCCGAACTCCTTCACGACCAGCGGGCTCCAGGCGAGGAGCAGCAGGTCGCGGGGGCGCACGACCCGCGCGACCACGAGACAGCAGCCGAGCACCGCGGCGCCGGCGAAGAACTGGAGCGGCCACAGCAGGCCGGGTGCCATGGTGTGGGCAGCGCGGAACAGCCACTGGCAGACCGGGCCATAGACGGTGGGAAGCGCGGGGTTGTTGATCTGGTCGAGGATCCGATCGAAGGGGGCGGGCACCGCGCGATCGAAGTAGGCCGCCGGCGCGACGCCGTAGGGCGAGCCTCGTTCCTGGAAGACCCACGCGTCCCACAGGTACCGGTAGGGGTCGTCCTCGAGGATGGGCAGGCCCGCGACGCCGATCGCCTGGAACAACGCGGCAAACCCGAGGACCGCGACGAGCGGCGGGTCCGTGTCCTCCTCCCGGTGTCGCCACCACAGCGCGAAGGAAGCGACGAACGCGCAGGCACTGAATACCCACAACTCCGAGAGGGTGGCTCCGCCCGGTGCGTGGGAGCGCGTGGCCAGTGCCGCATAGCAGAACGCGGCGGTCGTCCCGGCGATGGCCCAGGCGGGAACCCGCGCGAAGCGCGACGCGGACGGTCGAGGCACGCGGCGATTCTAGCTCCCGCTGCGAAGCGTCTCGGGCGGCGTCCGCACCACGAAGCGAACCGCCCGATCCGAAGGAGGAACTCGTGTACCACGGTCGCCACGTCAGTCTCGTGATCCCCGCGCGCAACGAGGCCGCGATGCTCGGGGGGGTCCTGCAGCGGGTCCCTGCATGGGTCGATCGGGTGGTCGTCGCCGACAACGGCTCCACCGACGGAACCGCCGAGTGCGCGCTGCGCCAGGGCGCGCAGGTGGTGCACGAGCCGCGACCCGGGTATGGCGCCGCCTGCGCACGCGGGGTCGCCTACACCCTGGCCCTTGGTACGGAGTTCGTGGCCTTCTGTGATGCCGACGGCAGCGACGATCCGCGCGAACTCGATCGACTGCTCCGACCTTTGTTGAACGGCCGGGCGGGGCTCGTCGTGGGGTGTCGGCCTCACGCACGGATGCCCCGCCACCAGTCCCTGGGCACCCGCTTCGTGTGTGCGCTCCTGTCGTTGGGGTTCTCGACCCCGGTGAGCGATCTCGGACCCTTTCGAGCGATCCGGGCCGACACGCTACGCGCGCTGGCCCTGCGCGACCGCGGGTTCGGTTGGACGGCGGAAATGCAGGCGCGCGCGCTGCGGTTCGGCGTGCCGGTTCGGGAGGTGCCCGTCGGTTGGCGCGCGGGCGGCGGCCACTCGGAGATCACGGGAACCTGGCGCGGTGTCTATCGCGCGGGACGCGACCTGCTTCGCCACACGCTTCGCGAGATCCTGGCGGCAAAGCGCGACGCATGGCATCGGGGTCCGGGCGTCTCGGCGCGGGCGGAGTGGCCCGGCGCTTCCTACAAGATGTAGGCGTCCCCGGTCGCGCGGACGGTGATGTCGCCGAGCGAGACGCCCCAGGGTTGGTCGATGGCGGAAAGGATCGCCTCGGCGATGTACTCCGGTGCCAACATCCGGTTCCGAACCGATTCGGGATCGAGATCGGCGGGGTCGACCTTTCCCTCGGCCATCGCTGCGAAGAAGCCGAGGTACTCGGTGTTCTGGCCGACGATGCCATGCGATCGCTCCTGGGTTGACGACGCCCGTTGCGAGACCGGTTCCCGGGACGCCGGTCGGCTTCACGATCGTCACCTTGATCTTCCCCTGGGTCTCGACCCGAAACGACTCGGACAGCACGTTGACCGCGGCTTTGCTCGCCCCGTAGACCGCGGCGCCGACGACCGGGTGGTTGCCGTAGATCGAGGACACGTTGATCACGTGTCCGCGGCCCTGCTCCATCATCGGGGTGTAGGCGGCGATCATGCCGTGCAGGACCCCCTTGATGTTGATGTCGATGCAACGATCCCAGGCTGGGGCGGCCTCGGCGTGATCGGAGAAGAACGCGAGCGGCATCACACCGGCGTTGTTCAGCATCACGTCGACGGCGCCGAAGCGCTCGACGGCGGCCGCCACCAGCGCCTTCATCGCGCCGAGGTCGGTCACGTCGGTCTCGACGGGAGCGAAGCGGTCGGGCGCGTCCAGAGCATCCGCCAGCTCGCTCAGGCCGTCGGAAGAGACGTCGCCGCCGACGACGTTCGCGCCCCGCGCCAGCGCTCGCTCGCAGACCAGCCGGCCGAAACCGCCGGCCGCCCCCGTCACGACGAGGGTCTTCCCAGCGACGTAGTCCTGGCCGGTTCCGCGCGCTCGCGGGTGGTATCGTGGCGCGCGAAGGGAGAGGAGCATGGCTGGGCGCAGTTCGGTGCTGGGGGTCTCGTCGCAGGCGCTCTCCGAGGCCGAGGCCCAGCTCCGTCGGATCCTGCCTCCGGTGACGGCGCTCGCCGGGTTGGCGGGGACCGCGGGCGCGATCGCGCAGGGGTTCGCGAACGACGGCTTACTCCGACCGTGGGCGCTGGTGGCCTACCTCGGGGTGATGGGCCTGGGTCTGTTTTGGTGGTGGCGTCCGCCGCGAGGCCCGCACGTCGCCGCCTTCCTCGTTGCGCTGGTGCTCGCGACGGGCATCGGCACGATCGCGTGGCAGCGGGAGACGTCCGGTCCCCTCTTGCATTTGAGCGTGCTCAGCGTGGCGTGCTTCTACTTCCTGGTCGATCGCCGCGTTCTGATCCCGCTCCAGCTCTGCATCGTCGTGTTGGGTGCGGTCGTCGTGGCGCGGACCGGCGCCGGGGCGGCGATCCACACCCAGGCCATCTTCGCTCTCGTCACCGTGATCGGAGGCGTGGCGCTGCACCTGGGCCGGGTCCGGGCCATCGAAGAGCTCGAACGCACGCGAAGTGCACTGTTCAAGGAGATCGCCGAACGACGGCGCGCCGAAGAGGAAGCGCTCCACGCGCGCAAGCTCGAGAGCCTCGGTGTGATGGCCGGGGGCGTGGCCCACGACTTCAACAACCTGCTGGTCGGGATCGTCGGTGGGACGGATCTCGCCTTCGCAGCTCGTGGCAACCCCGAGGAGCTGCGGGCTGCCCTGGAGATCATTCGCGACTCGTCGGTGTCCGCCCAGGAACTCTGTCGCAAGATGCTCGACTACGCGGGCGGGGGGCCGCTCGAGCGGGAGAGCGTCGATCTGAATGCGGCGGTACGCGATGCGGTGCGTCTCGTCTCGGGACGCTTCCCTCGCTCGGTGTGGGTGACCAGCGACCTCTCGCCGACGACGCCGCACGCGCTGGGCGACCGCGTGCAGCTGCGCCAGGCCGTCGTGAACCTGCTCTCGAATGCCGCCGAGGCGATGGAACCCGAGGGAGGAACCGTCTCGGTGCGCACCTCGCGCGAGCAGCGCGGGGGCGCTGGGGTCGCGGTGATCTGCGTCGAGGACGAAGGCGGGGGGATCCCCGGCGAGATCCGCGATCGGATCTTCGACCCGTTCTTCAGCACGCGATTCACCGGACGCGGCCTCGGGTTGGCACAAGTCGCGGGGGCGATCCGGTCTCACGAGGGGACGATCGACCTCGCGTCGACGCCCGCAGGCACCCGGTTCGTGGTGCGCTTGCCAGCCGCCGAACCCGTTTCGCTCTTCTGGCCCATGCCCCGCGATCGCGTTCCCCCGAAGGAGGTCACCCATTGACCGCCGAACCCGGAAACACCGCACCGCCCCTGGCCCTGTTCTTCCTCGAGGGGCAGCGCGCGTTCTTCGAGGGCATGACGCTGCCGGCCGCCCATGCCCTCCTGCGTCGGGCACCCCGCGGTGGCGGACAGCCGGTCCTGCTGCTGCCCGGCTACTTGACGGGTGACGGGTCGACGCGTGTCTTGAGGCGGTTCCTGGCCGCCCAGGGGTTTCGCGCGCATCCGTGGCTCCAGGGTCGGAACAGCGGTCCGCGGCGCAGCGTCATCGAGCGGGTCTCGCGCCGGCTCGCCGCGCTCCATGAACGCTACGGCGAACCTGTGTCCCTGGTGGGCTGGAGCCTGGGCGGCGTGTACGCCCGCGAGATCGCCAAGGGCTTTCCCGACCTCGTGCGCCAGGTCGTGAGCCTCGGCAGTCCCTTCGCAGACATCACGCGCACCTCGAGTCTCACGCGTTGGGTCCAGCGCGGCGACGCTGAGGAGCAGGTCGAACGCGAGCGCTGGGCCGAACGCCTGAAGCAGCCGCCGCCGGTTCCCTCGACCGCGATCTTCTCGAAGAGCGATGGGATCGTGCACTGGCGCGCATGCCGTGAGCTGGATGCTCCGTCGACCGAGAACATCGAGGTCAGCGGCAGCCACTGCGGCCTGGGCTTCAACCCGCTGGTGCTCTATCTGGTGGCCGAGCGACTGGCGCAGCCCGAGGGCGGATGGAAGCCATTCCGCTACGAGGGCTGGCGGCGCTACGCCTACGGCTGATCCCCGACTTCGATCCCGTCGAGCAGCCCGCCGATGAGCCGATCGATCAGCGCCTGCGGGGCCAACCCTTTCACCCAGCCGAGGGGCTTCGCCCGATCGAGCGGGACGCGCAGCGGCTTCTCGCGTTGGGCGAGCACCTCGAGCACGCGCGCGGCCACCTGCTCGGGGGTGAGCTTGCTCGCGGCCGTGTCGCGGGCCATGCGGATCACCATACGCTGGGTGGGGGAGTCGTCTGCCACGTGCTCCGCCGTGTGCAGGTGTGCACCGGTCGCGGCCCGGTCCATCGCCATCGCGACGGGTTGCATGATCACCACGTCGATGCCCGTGCCGCGCACTTCGTGGTAGAGCGCTTCGGTCATCGCCTCGAGCGCAAACTTCGCCGAGGTGTACGCGCTCATGTAGGGAACGGCGAGCAGCCCGCCGAGTGAGCTCATGGTGACCAGGGTCCCCGAGCCCTGACGACGCAGCACCGGCAGCACGCCCTGGAAGAGGCGGAGGGTGCCGAACACGTTCGTCTCGTAGAGGGCCTGGACCTCTTCGACGGTCTGCTCCTCGATGCCGCCGATCATCATGTCGTTCACACAGTTGACGACGGCGTCGATGCGCCCTTCGCGCTCGACGAGTTCGGCCACCGCCTTCTCGATCGAGGCGGGGTCGGTGATGTCCATGGCCAGCACTGGCCAGGGAGGCGCCTCCGCGCCACCGCTCGGCTGGCGGGAGGTGCCGTACACGCGGTGGCCCGCGGCCTGGGCGGCGCGGGCGAGGACCTGCCCGAAGCCGCCGGAAACGCCGGGAATCAAGACGACCATGAGGAGCTCCTCTCGAGGGGACGGGCGGATTATACAATTGGATAAAGTCCCGTCCAGGGGTCTTGGCGCGTGGCCGAGGCGCCGTGCTCGGGTCGTGCCGGCCGCTCAGCCCAGCGCGAAGCGGAGCGGCGGCAGGACCCAGCGCTCGTCGGATGCCTGGCGCCGCACGACGCAGACGCCGACCCGGTCGAGGTCGAGGGCGATCGCCACGCGCTCGTCGCGACACACATCGGCCCAGGCCTTCTCCATCCCGGTCGACCAGCGGATGTCGTCGAAGACGAAGAGCGCATCGTCGTGTGCGTTGCGCCAGATGCGTTCGAAGTAGTCGAGGGTGGGCTCGTGGGCATGGTGCCCATCGATGAAGGCGAAGTCGAAAGGACCCCGTTCTTCGATGGCGGCGTCGAGCGACTCGACGAAGCGTCCCTGGCGGTAGTCGACGTTCGCGAGCCCGATCCGCGCGTGGACTTCCCGCGCGATCCGCAAGCGGTAGGGCGATGACTCGAGGGTCACGAGTCGTCCCTGGGCGCCGGCTTCTTCGAAGGCCGCGGCCTGATAGGCGGAGGAGAGTCCGAGGTTGGTTCCCAGCTCGATGCCGCGCTGGGGAGCGAACGCGCGGCCGAGCCAGTAGAGCAAGCGCGCGGCGCGAGGGGATTTGCTCACGCGGCATGCCTCGGAAACGCTCGAACCCGCATCGGCGACGCCCGGTGCTCCCAGGCTGCCGTCGATCAGGGGCTCGTGTCGTTGGAGCAGCGCCGCGCGCTCTTTCTCGATGGCGCGCACCCGTTCCGAGTCGGGCTCGGCATTCTGGTAGAGCTGGTCTACGACCTGTGCGAGCCGAGGGGCATGGGGGTGCTCCACCTCAGCCAACACCGCTGCGGCCTTCGGGCGCTCGGCGGCGGCCCTTGCTGCTCGGTAGGCCGTGCGCAGGTGCGGGCCGGCGATCGGAAGGCGTCCTACCCAGCTCTTCATGCGTCTCCTCGGGGCGCCGCGGTGGCACCTCCCTTCTCATCGTCCGCTGTGGGCGTGCGCTTGAAAGCGGACTCCACCTCGGGAGCGGGCCCATCGCGCCGAATCTGTGCGTCCTCCGTGCCACGCCCTGCACGCGAACGCCCACTTCCCCTCTAGCGGGCGAATCGAGGGTTCAGTGCAGAGGCGGCGGAGGTTCGGGAGTGCGGGGGTGTCCCCGGCCCGATCGAGCGGTTCACGAGTCGCGGCGCGATTCCACATGTCGAGCCAACGGCATCGCCCCTGCTGTCCGCGCAGCTCGTCCCACTCTGCGTCTCGGAAGACCGCCTCGAGCGTGTCTCGTCGGCTGGCCCCGCCGACCGTGGGCACGTTCCGCCCCGCCCGAGGACTGCGGCGTCGCCAGGGATTCCCCACCAAATCCCCAGCCCGTCGCACGGCGCAGAGCGTGTAACACCGAATGATGTTTTTGGATCGCGCTCTTAGGAGCGCGAGATCGGATCGGGATGCGGAGCCGGGTGTGTCGGGGTAGACGGGGCCGATGTTTGTGTTCGCGGATTTCGAGTTCGATCCGGAAGTGTTCGAACTGCGCAGCGAAGGAAACCCAGTTCGAATCGAGCCGAGGGTCTTCGACCTCCTCCACTATCTGATTCGGCATCGAGAGCGCGTCGTTCCGAAAGAAGAGCTCCTCGAGCGCGTCTGGAACGGTGCCTCCGTCAGCGAGTCGGCCCTGATCAGCGCGATCCGGGACGCCCGCCGCGCAGTCGGGGACAGCGGCGCGCGACAGCGCGTGATCCGCACCGTGCCGCGGCGGGGCTTCCGCTTCGTCGCCGAGACGACCGAAACGCCCGGCGCGTTCCCACCAGTCCTGTCCGCCGTCGCGGCTGCGGAGGAGCTGGACACAGACGACCCGTCGGCCGACGCTTCGAATCTGCGCCGGACCTACCAGTCGTGTCGGGCGAATGCCGAGCAGGCGCTGGAGGCCGGCGATCGGCGGGCCGCGAAACAGGCCTGGCTCGAGGCGGCCGTACTGGCGCGGTGGCTCGGCTCTCCCGAAGCGTTGGCGAAGAGCGCGATCGGGATGGCGCGGATTCCGCGGCGGGGCTTCCAGGGAGACGAACTCCTGATGCGATTGCTGCGGGAAGCCTCCGAGGCGCTCCCCGAGGCGCGGTTGGGACTCCGGTCGGAGCTGGTATCGCTTCTCGCCGAGGAGCTCTGTCGACACGTCGACTTCGACGAGGGCAGGTCGGCCAGTGGCGAGCTGCTGGGGATCGCCCGGACTCTCGGCACCCCCGACGCCGTGGGATCGGCACTCACGGCAAGGCTGGTCTGGTTGTCCAGCCCCGACGATGCCGAGGAGCGCACGCGCTGTCGGGTCGAGCTGGAGGCGACGGCCGAGGCCAGCGGCTGCCCGCAGTTCGCGCTCTGGGCGTGCTACTGGGAGGTGGGCGAACGTCTCGAAGCGGGCGATCTCCGCGCGGCGCGCCACGCCATCGATCGCCACGGTCTCGTCGCCAGGACTTCATCCGATGCGCGGGACCGGGCGCGCCACGAAGCCCTCGAGACATCCCTCGATCTCGCCGAAGGCCGCCTGGAGCGCGCGCGCGACCGCAACCGCAAGGCCCAGGTATTGGCAGCGGAGTCCACGCCGGATCCGCTCCGCGTGCACGTCGCACTCCAGGAGCAATGGCTGGATGTGCTGGACCGGAGTTCGCGGGTCGAGCGGGTCGACGCCCTGGCGCTTCTGCCGCTGCCCGATGCCTACCGCCCGCCGCTCGAGGCGTTCGTGGCGCGCCTGCACGCCGAGGCCGGTCGTCTCACGCGCGCCCGGGATGAACTCCATCGGCAGTACGCCGAAGGCGGCGTGTCGCGAGCGTTCGCCGGGCGTTGCCCGCTCTTCACGCTGGCGGCGCTCGCCGACGTCGCTGCCTGGACCGACGCGCGCGAGCTGGCCGCGGAGCTGCACGAGGCGTTGCAGCCCTACGCCGGACGTTTCTGCGTGGGAGGCAACGGACACACCCTCGGTTCGGTTGCGCAGCGACTGGCGAGCCTCGAATCGCTGCTCGGCCGCCATGCGTCGGCGGCGCGTCGCTTCGCGGCCGCGCGTGTGACGGAAGCGGACGGGGCGGGCGCGCTCGCCGACGCCGCGTTGCAGCAGGCGTTCGCTTCGGCGGCGGAGCGCGCCCGCGCGGCGCGATCGCACCCGGCGATCGCGGACCGAGGACCGTCGGAGTCCCCGCGTCACTTCGGGGGGTCCCGCGCGAGGAGCCGGTGAGTTCCGCGCGGCTAGGCGGAAGGCGCTTCCGGTACGGGCCCGAAGAACCCCCACACGCGGAGCACGCGGGCGTCCGAGTCCACCTCGGCGACGTCGAATCCGGGGAGCACGAGCTCGCTGCCGCGGTGGATCTCCCAGTGGTAGCGGAAGAGGCCATGGTGCGAGTCGAATCCCGATGCACGCGAGCAGACCGCATCCGGGAGACGCGTGCGGAAGTCACGCACGTTCGCTTCGAAGGCGTCGATCCCGCGGGTTTCGATGGAGGGATCGACGAAGTGGATCTCGGGGGACAGCGCGCGCTCGAGGTGGCTGCGGACCTTCTCCAGGTCGCGCTCGTTCCAGGCGGCGAGCATGTGATCGAAGGCCGGAGGAAGCTCGGGCATGATGGATCTCCAGGTGGGAGTGCCGGCCGCAGGGGCCGAGTCCCGGTTCGATGACTTTGGTCGGATTTACAGACTCTCTGTCGGTTTCTTTCTTAGCAAACCGACACAGAGTCTGTAAAGTGCCGAGATGGCCACCCAAGCCGAACGCCGCGCGGAAACCCGCTCGCGCCTGCTCCAGGCGGCCGAGGAGGCGTTTCTCGCCCGCGGCTACGAAGCCGCGACCACCGGAGCGATCCTCGAGGCCGCGGGCGTCAGCCGCGGCGGGCTCTACCACCATTTCGCGAACAAGCGCGAGATCTTCGAAGCGGTCTTCCTCGCCAAGTCCGACGCCGCGCTCGATGCCTCGCAGCGGGTGAAGCCCTGCGACTCGCCGCTCGAATCCCTCGTGCGCGCGTGTCTCGCATGGCTGCGGGCCGTGCGCGCTCCCGACGTCGCGAAGGTGTTGCTCGAGGACGGGCCCAGCGTGCTCGGCTGGCAGCGCGCGCGAGAACTCGAGGGCGAGCGGAGCCTGCGCATGATGACCCGCGCCCTCGAGGCCGCCGTGATGGCGGGCGAGATCGAGGTGGCGTCGATTCCGGTGACCGCGCGCCTGCTCAACGCTTCGCTCGCCGAGGCGGCCCTCGCCGAACTCCACGACGGCGTGTCGCGCCGTGCGACCGAGACCTCGGTGCGCGCCTGGATCGAGGCGCTGGCCCGGGCTTGAGCCGCGCCGCCCGTGGCGATCGCGCGACACGCAGGAGCAATGTCGCTTGCGGAGTGGGGGGCGACGACCCGAACCGAGGCGGTGACCGAAAGCGTCGGAGACCAGCGTGCTTCGTCGGTGGTGCGCGCAAATCGCGCCCGCGCGCTTGCACCGCGCGACGCGCCCAGAATAGGCTGGCGCGATGGAGCGGACGCTGCGCCACGCCCTGCTGCTCGTCGGGCTGACTTCGCTGCTGGCGTGCGCCGGCGTGAAACCCATCGACCTCGCGACCGAGGACCCGTCGTCCCTGCCCGAAGACGCGGCCATCCTGGTGCTCGAGATCGACACCGAGGTGCGGATCGGCACGCTGGAGATCTCAGGAGTCGCAGCCACGAACCACGTCGTCGCGAAGGATCTCAAGGAGGGGAAGCACCTGCTGTTCGTTTCCCTGCGGCCGGGGCAGTACTCGTGGCGAATGCTCAAGCGCTATCTCGGTGGCACGGAGTACCACTGGCGGTTGCGACGAGAGCACGACCGCATGGGTTTCCGCGTGGAACGGGGGTTGCTCAACTACCCGGGCGTCCTCCGAGTGCGAAGGGCTCGCTATGACCGCTGGCTCGAGATCCGGAACCTGAACCACGCTGCGCAGACGCGCGCACGCCTCGCCCGCGAGTTCCCCGAGCTGCTCGAGAAGTTCCCGATCCGCTACACGGGCGAAGACCGGGATGAGTTCCTGGAGCGCTACGAGGCAGCGCTCGAGATGCAGGTCGAGAGGAACATGCCGTGAGCGCGCTTCGTGCTCTGCTCATCGGGTTTCTGGTCGCAGCCGGCGCGGCCCTTGGGACGGCCGCCGAGCGTCTCGAACCGGGTCGCCTGTACGCGATGCCTGCCATTCGGCAGCTGCAGGTCAGTCCGACCGGCGAGTGGATCGTGGCGGTCGCGTCGAGTGAGCAAGCCTGGGGCGTCCTCGCCCAGCGCCGCGGCGACCTCGTCACGGTTCCGCTCTACCGAACGAAGCAGCAGATTGCCGATCTCCAGTGGATCGGAGACGACACCCTGTTCGTGGAGCATGTTTCCGGGAAGCGTCCGCTGCTGATCCGATTCTCCTGGAACGGACACACCATCGAGCAGGACCTCCTGGAGGTGACGCGTCGTGGTCGGCTGATCGACGGTCTGCCCAACGAGAACGAGGTCGTCCTCTGGCGCGAGCGGAAGTGGCAGCGTTCGGAGGTGTTGCGCGGGCCCGCGACGGCACTCTCCAACCAGAAGTGGCAGTTCAGCCAGAAGAAGGAGGGAGGCGAGCTCGAGCAGGTGGCTGAACTGGATCACCGGGTGCACCAGTGGATCACGGATTCGAAGGGCGTCGTTCGGGCAGCGCTCACCATCGAGGGCCGGGTCAATCCGGGCCTGGTCATTCACTACCGCAGCGGTCCCGATGGCTGGTGGAGTCGGATCGTACGCTCGGACAACCTCGAGTACGCGATCCTTCCGCTCGGCATGACCCCCGACGACGAGCGACTGATCGTGGCGGCGCACGCAGGCCGGGATACGCGGGGAATCTACGAGTTGGATCCGTCCGACGGAGAGCTCGGGCGGCAGGTCTTCCATCACCCGGAAGTCGACGTCGTGTCCGTGCTGCTCGACCACGATCGACGCCAGATCATCGCCGCGATCTACGAGGTCGAGGGACAGCGCCGGTATCACTACCTCGATGCCTTCGGCGAGCAGCACCTGAACGACTTCACCCGGTTCGCCTCGGGAGAATCGGTCTCGGTGACGAGTGCGAGCCGCGACCATCGCTACCTCGCGCTGCTGGTACGCGGGGTTCGCAACCCGGGGACCTTCTACTTCTTCGACAAGGACACGGGCGAGACCGTCCGGGCCGGTCGACTGCTCCCGTGGGTGCATCCCGACGCTCTGGCGACCTCCGAAGCGATGCGGGTCGTGGCCAGCGACGGCACCCAGCTCGAGGCCTTCCTGACGCTTCCGCCCCGGATGGGCAATCGGCCCGCGCCGCTCTTCGTGGTGCCCCGCGGCGGCGTGATTGCCGCGCGGCGTCAGCCACTCTTCGATCCCCTGGCTCAGTACGTGGCGCTATCCGGGGTCGCGGTGTTGGAGGTGAACCACCGTGGCTCCTTGGGCTACGGCGCCGCGTTTCGCAAAGCCGGCGAAGGGGAGTTCGGGAAACGGATCGAGGATGACATCGACGCGGCTGTCGATCTGGCGATCGAAGGAGGCCGGGTCGACCCGGCGCGCATCTGCATCGGCGGGATCAGCTACGGCGGCTACTCGGCCTTGATGAGCGCGATCCGCCGTCCCGACCGGTACCGCTGCGCCATCAGCTTGAACGGGCCCACCGACCTTCCCTTGATGTTCCAGTCGGACATTCGCATGAACAGGGAATCCGTGCGGGAGGCTGCCGCCAAGCTCATGGGTGACCCCGAGAAGGATTTCGACCGGCTCGTCGAGATCTCGCCGGTCTACCAGGTTTCGAAGCTGCGGGCTCCCGTGCTCATCGCGTTCGGCACCAAGGACAATTGGGTCGACCCGGACCACGCATATCGTTTTCGGGCCATGCTCGAAGCCCACGGCAAGCCCTACGAATGGTTGGAACTACCGAACGCAGCGAACTCGCCGTCGCGTGGCCACATGCGTCAGTTCGCGTTCCGGGCGGTCGACTTCCTTCGGGCCCACCTTCGCGCGAAGGAACTCCCGGCGAACTAGGCGGGCTTCAGGTCTCGAAGCCGTTCTCCGCAGCGACCGTCCCGTACCAGCGCCCGGACTCCTTCTGCGTGCGGTCGCCGGTTTCGTAGTCGACCCAGCAGAGCCCGAAGCGCTGGTGGTATCCCTCGGCCCACTCGAAGTTGTCGAGCAGACTCCAGGCGTGATACCCGCGCAGGTCGACACCCGCATCGATCGCGCGCGCGGCGGCCTCAAGATAGCCGCGGTAGAAGTCGATGCGCGCCGAATCGCGCGCCACGCCGTCGGGGTCGGGGGGCGTGGCGTAGGAGCAACCGTTCTCGGTCACCTCGAGGGTGGGCCGGTCGTAGTCGCGGTCGATGCGCAGGAGGGCGTCTTCGAGGGCACGGGGCCAGACCTCCCAGCCGAAATCGGTCCGCGGTCCGTCCTCGCCGCCGAACGCGCCGACCGGGTTCGCGCCGGTGCCGAGCCGACCCCCGTCCGCGGCCGCCTCGACCAGGGTGCGCGTGTAGAGATTCACTCCGAGAAAGTCGTAGGGAGCGCGGATGCGTTCCAGGTCGCCGTCCCGGAACCCCATGGCTTCCCAGGGGTTCCCCGCCAGGAAGGGCTCCGGGTAGCGCCCGTGCAGGGCCGGTTCGAGGAACCAGGTGTTCGCCCACGCGTGCCAGCGTTCGCTCGCCGAGACGTCTTCGTCGTGATCGCCGCGGGGTTCACAGGGCGACCAGTGGAACGCGCTGCCGATGCGGGCGTCGCTGCGATTCGCGCGGAGTGCGCGCAAGCCCTCGCCCTGGGCGAGGTTCACCGTGTGCGTCGCCGCGAAGAACGCGTCGCGATCGCGGCGGCCGGGCGCGTGAATGCCGATCAGGTAGCCCAGGGTGGTGAAGATGCCGGGCTCGTTCAGCAGCACCCAGTCCGAGACGCGATCCCCGAGTCGCCGCGCCACCAGGTCGACGTAGTCGGCGAAGCGCCCCGCCGTGTCCCGGTTCGGCCACCCGCCCAGGTTCTCCAACGTCTGGGGCAGATCCCAGTGGTAGAGGGTCACCAGCGGACGAATGCCCGCATCGAGCAGGGTGTCGACCAGGCGGCCGTAGTAGTCGAGGCCGGCCGCGTTCGCCTCACCCTTGCCCTTCGGCTGTACCCGGGGCCACGAGATCGAGAAGCGATAGCTCGAACAGTGCATCGCGCGAAGCAGGGCGATGTCTTCTTCGAAGCGGTGGTACGAGTCGCAGGCGACATCGCCGCGGTGGTCGCTCTTCACGCGACCGGGCTGGCGGACGAAGCGATCCCAGATCGATTCGCCTTTGCCGTCGGCTCGCCAGGCGCCCTCGATCTGGTACGCGGCGGTGGCGGCTCCCCAGTGGAAGCCGTCGGGGAAGCGGAGACGCGTCATTCAGCCGTTGCGGCGACGCTGACTCGCCTGGCGCTCGAGCTGGAACGACTTCCAGAAGAAGCGGGGGAGCCCCGCCGGGTTCTCCTTGAACTTCCGCCAGATCAAGCGCAGCAGGTGCTTCTCCATCCGCGTCGCGCTCTCGCGCTGCCCGTGCCCGCGGTGCATGCCGAGCGACGGCACGTCGATCACGTCGAGGGGCACGGTCAACGCCATCTTCTCGCTCTTCGGCGGGAAGCACATCTGGTCGTCGCAGGCCTGGTAACGGATGCCCACCTCGATCGTGACGTCGTCTTGATCGAGCGGGCGCGTCTCGCTGGCGAGCTCACCGACTGCGTAGAAGGGCACGACGAAGTCGACCTGCCCGCTCCAGACCGGGAGCTCGACGTCGATGCTCTCCATCCGCAGCGTCTCGGTCGGCGGCGCTTGCAGTTCTTCGAACACCAGGCCGGGCGGGCCCGAAACCTCGAGTGCGGTCGCCACCATGCCCTCGGGCACCCCGTCCCCATAGATGTGGAGCCCCTCGCCGAGGTCGCAGCGCACCACCAGTTCGCGTCGGATGCCCTGGCGGATCGTGCCGCCGCCGCCGTGCACCTGCGCCGTGAAGCGGACATCGGCGTCGCCGCCGCTCGCGGCCGGTGCTTCGTCGGACAGGACGCGGCGGCCCAGCGCGGCGTCGAGGTAGAGCTCGGGGCTGTCGCGCTTCTTGTAGGTGTCGTGGAAGAACTTTGCGACGACGACGCCGTCCTCGTCGGTGACGTACACGCCGGGGTAGGGGATCCCGTGGAGGAAGGCGTCCTCGACTCCGATCTGGTCGTTCAAGATGCCGTAGCGACGGATGACGGCAGAGTCGACGTCGGAGAGCAGCCGAAAGGGAATCCGCTGCTTCTCCTGGAAATCGGAGAGGACCCCGGTGTCGTCGTAGGAGATCGCGTAGACCTCGATCCCTTCCGCTTCGAACTTCCCGAAGGCGTCTCGCAGCTCACCGAGCTGCGTCCAGCACGGAGGTCACCAGACGGCGGAGCGATAGAAGACGACGATCGACTTCTTGTTGCCGCGGCTCGCGTGGTAGTCGACGGACGTTCCGCTCGCATCGGGCAGCGTGAAGTCGGGAAGACGCTCCCCCACTTCGGGGCCCGTCGGGTGCCCGTCGGGCAAGCCCAGGCGCCCCGGGTGGCCCAAGGGTGCCGGAGCGTCGAAGCCGTGGTGATCGCGTTCGATCGTCATCGAGAGTCTCCTCCGGGCGCGACCCGGGTCGCGAGCTTCGCAAAACGAGCGAACGGATGCCGGGGTTGGGATTCGGGCGACGTAATCACTTCGAGGCCCCCACCAAAGGGAGCGCGACGCTCCGTGTCGACCTCGGAGGGCCGCGGCGGCGGCGCGAACACGAGCTCCGAGAGCTCGTGCTTCGGGAGATGTTCGCGGACCCGCTCGCGCTCGTCGGGAGTCAGCGCGGCGGCGTGCCGGTGGAGCTCCTCCCAGCACCAGACCCGGTAGCGCGAGGTCGGCAGGTCGCGGTAGCGAACGCCCTGGACGAGCACGTCGTGTCGCCAGGCGTCCCGGGCGAACGCGGCCGCGTTCTCTCGCAACGTCGCGAAGTGGGTTTCCACGATCTCTTGCAGCAGGGGTTGCATCGCGCTGGGAATTTCGGCGTCGAGCGGCGCTTCGCCCAGTTCGCTGCCGCGCGCGTTCCAGAGGCGCGCGAGCCATTCCCAGACGGCCGGTGCGCGATTCTGCATGATCACGGCGGGCGTCGGGTCGTGGGAGAAGTGGCGCAGCATCGGACCGACCAATCCGATGTCGGCGAGGGTGGGGCGGGATCCGAAACAGTAGGGCCGGTCGGCGAAGAGGGCCGACAGGAGGTCGAGGCTGCGCAGGTAGCTGCCCTCGACGTGGGCACGGTTCTCGTCCGACACGCCGTCTCCGGTCACGAAGATGGACTTCTGACGGCTCCGTACCATGAAGCGTTTGAGTGCACCGGGGAGCGGGAAGCCGGGCATCAGTTCGTGCGCGAGCTTTCGCGACAAGAGCTCGCGGTCCGGGTCGTAGCTCCAGCGGTAGTGCATCGCGGGGCGCCACAGCCACTCGTCGGCCCAGTCCTCGATGAGTCGGGCCAGGAAGGCGTGGGCCGGGTCCTCGGGCAGGATCGGGGGCGCCGGCTGTTGGGTCTCGTACCAATCGATGATCGGCGTCGAGTCGGTCATCCACCGCCCATCGGGCAGGTGCACTGCCGGCACCTGCGACGCGCCGGCGAGCGCGCCGAGCTGGTCCGGTGCGATGGCTACGAACTCGTAGGGAATCTCCTTGTAGCGAAGATACGCCTCGAGCTTTCCCGTGTAGTACGAGACCGATGCGCCGTAGACCCGGGGCGCTTCGCCGGTGGTCGTGTCTGTCACCGTCCAGGGACCTCGTCCCCAGCATCGCACAAAGCCGAGAGGGTCAGTAGCGACGGAGCCCGGCGTCAGGGGACGGCGCGACTCGCTTCCAGGGGGACCGGTTGCTCCTGGCGGCGGGGGCCGCCGAGTCGCGCGACCAGCGCGTCCCAGGGGAGGAAGGGCAGGTAGTTCACGAAGTAGGTGAGATGGACGCCCATCAGCAGGGCGATCCCGGTCTGCATCGCGAAGAGCCCGGGGACCACCAGCCGCCGGGCCCAGCGGGAGAACGGGACCGTGATGGCGAGCAGCTCGGCCAGCAGGGCCCCGGCCGCGAACAGAGGAAGCAGGGGGGAGAGCGTTTTCAGCCAGGCACCGGCTGGGAAGAGCGGATCGTGGTTGGTGTAGCCGCTGTTCCGGATCATCCAGAGCTCGAGGGATCCCGAGCTGGCCCAGCCCGGTCCGGTGACCAGCAGCTTGCTCACGCCGCCCGCGAAGAACACGAGGCCGAAGAGGACCGCGACGGCCTGGACCGGCCAGCGGTACTCCCCACTGGGCGGCACGACTTCGCCCGAGCGCCAGGCGTCGATCGAAAGCGCGTCGCCGCACCGCGAGAAGGGCAACACCATCACCACCCAGAAGAACAGGAACAGGGTGTTGTGCCCGGTGCGTCCACTGAAGTCGAAGACCACCAACGAGAAGAAGAGGGTGCCGATCGCTGCGACCACGGAGCTCGCACGGGTATGCCAACCTGCCGCGGTGGTCAGTAGGGAGGCCCACCAGATCCAGAAGCAGACGCGGGTGGCCTCCGGCGAGAGCGGGTATTGCTCGAACCACGCGTGGTAGCTCTGGGGGTGCCAGGCCCAGTCGGGGAGCGCCGCGAACGCGACGAAGTCCTCGCCCACCCGCGCCGCGGGCCACAGCAGGAACCCAGCGTACGCAAGGCAAACCGCGATGCGGCAGCACGCCAACGCGATGGGGCTCGCGGGGGCGAAGAAGAGGCGTTCCCAGAGCTCAGTAAGCGTGGCGCGCAAGCGTCTGTTTCTCTTGCCACGGGTCGTGGCGGTCACCGCCGAGCGCGAGCGTCCAGGTCACGCGGGCGAGCTCGAAGGACGCCGGGAGCGCACGTCCCTCGCGTCGGCGTTGCTCGGCGTAGTGCCCGGCCGCCCAGGCGATCGCTGCGGGCTCTTCCCGGTTTGCGGCCAGGACGCGATACACGAAGACGTAGGGGTGCGGACCGATGGCCTGGTCCGGTGCCAACAGCTCGTGGCGGCCGTCGGCTTCCACCGCCAACAAGGCGAGCCCCGAGTAGGTGGGCGTCTGGCTGCCGCTGTACATGGTGATCGGCGCAAACGGCCACCACTCCCGCCGCGTCCCGATCGACGCGACCTGCAGGCCGACCCAGAGCAGGATCCAGGCCGAGATCCAGAGCTTTCGCTGCGAGCTCACCAGCGCCCCCTCGCGTGTCCGCTCCCGGACCGCCGTTTCCCGTTTCGGCCAAACGCCACGCGGACTTGCGGGGCGAATCGCGCATCGCTGAGGCGCCCCTTGGGCGCCCGGAACGGGTGTACGCGGGCGCTAGCGCCGTTTCGCAGCGCGCGTTCGGCGGCGCGCGAGCAGGCCGACGACGAGGGCGCCGGACGCGACCGTCGCCCAGCGCACGGGCTCGGGGACCGCGACGGCGGCCCGAATCGCGATCACTTCGTGGGCGACCGTCGTGGGGTGGATCGCATCGAAGAGGAAGAAGCCGTCCGAGACGGGGCCCTGGGGATCGAGGGAGCAGGGCACGTCGATCAGGCAGGGGATCGCGAAGTCCGTGTCGTCGCTCGTGGTGTCGATGCCTTCGGGTGCCAGACCGAAGGCGGACGGGTTGGCGAAGATCTCCTCGACGAGCCCCCCGATGTCGAGGGTGTAGAGCGTCGGGATCGGTTCGGCCGCGAGCGCGGTTGCGAGGCGCGCGTTGAAGTCGAGGCTCAGCGCGGAGACCGCGTCGCGTTCGGTGGGGGTGAAGACGCTTCCGCTGCCCGCGGGCAGCTCGAAGTCGCCGTAGGCGCGCCCGATGTCGGGCAGGTTCACGATCAGGAAGTGCTGGGCGCCCATCCCGATCAGGTCCTGGATGCCGTCGATGATGTTGTCGACTGCGTCCTGGGTCGCCGTCGGCGAGCTGGGGATCCCGAGGATGTCGTTGCCGCCGAGCCAGATCACGTAGAGGGCGTTGGGATCGGCCTGCCCGAAGAGCTGGGTCAGCGCGAAGGCGAAGATCTGAATCGACAGGTCCTCGGTCTCGTCGCCGCCGAACGCGAAGTTGGTGCCACCCAGGATCGAGGCCTCGGCATCGTTCCCGATCATCTCGGCGAACTGCTCGGACCAGACGTCGCCGTTCGAGCAGCGCCCGGGGGCATAGCCGGCGATCGCCAACACGGTGCAACCGTTGCCAGTGTCCGAGAGGCTGTCGCCGAAGACGTAGACGTCGCTGAACTGAGCGTGGGCAGAACTCGCGCCGAGGAGCGAGAGCAGACCCATGAGACAGGTCGCGACGAAGAGGTGGGGTCGGATCACGCGCGCGATCGAGGTAGGGCCCATGCAGCGAGTATGACCCAGACCCGGGGGCTGCCACCGGTGAGCCCGGTCACGCCGCGATCGGTTCGTGCGCCTCGGCGGCGGCGCCTCCGGAGCGTCCTCGCGGCCCAGCGGAGCCCCCTCATTCCTCTTCTCTGGCTGGGACTTACGGGTCTGCCGCTAGACGGAGCGCAGCGACTCGGAGGGGGAGGTGCGCGCCGCCCGCAGGGCGGGGATGGTCCCGGCGATCACGGCCACCGCGCCCAGCACCGACAGCCCGACCCCGACGAGCGTCCAATCGACGACCGGACGGACGAGCCCGAACTCTCCGTGGTCGGCGGCGAGTTGGGTGAGTCGCACCAATCCGATCCCGGTCGCGCCGCCCAATAGCCCGGCCATCAGCGAGATGGCGACGGACTCCGCGAGAAAGAGTGCAAAGATCGCCTTGTCCTTTGCACCCAGGGCCTTGCGCAACCCGATCTCCTGCACGCGTTCGCCCACGACCACGAGCATGATGTTCATCACGCCCACGGATCCGACCAAGAGCGTGACCACGCTCGCGCTGATGAGGAACGCCTTCAGCCCGGTAAAGAGGGCATCGAGGATGTTCCAGACTTCCTTGATGTCGACGAAGTCCAGGGCGATTTCCGAGTCCGGTTGGAATCCGTGGTGCAGCGCCGTGACGGATCGCATTGCCCGGATGCTCTCGCTCGACTCGTCGCGATGTCGCGGGGTCGCCACGAAGCGCCGAACGGTCGCACCACGATCGAGCCAGCGAAAAGCCGCCTGGGTCGGCACGACGACGAGGTTGTCGTCGCGGGGGCCCATGTTGACGAGCTGGTCCCCCTTCCGTCGGGCAACACCGATCACGCGAAACGGAACTCCGTTGAGGCGGATCCACGCGCCCACGGGCGGCCTTCGGTCGAAGAGCCGCGCCGCGCTCTCGGCACCCAGCACCGCCACGCGCGCCCCACTCTCGGCCTCGAGGCGCCGAAACACGCGCCCGTGTTCCATTTCGAAGCGCCGGATCTCCAAGCCGTCCTCGTCCATCCCCATCACCGAGAGGAGGCGAGAGCCGAACTCGGACCGCACGAGCACGTTGCGGAGCTGGGTTTCGGAGGTGGCCGCTTCGACCAGATCGAGCGCTTCGAGGCGTTCGACGTCCTCGAGCTCGAGGGTGAGCGGCCGGGCTCCCCGTTCGCCAGCGTGCTCCTTGATCACGGCGCCCGTGAAGCCCCAGACGTTCTTCGGGCCGGTGCGCTCGAGGCTGTCCGAGAAGTTCGTCTCCATGCCGAGGGCGGCCGCCGACAGATAGACGAGCATCGTGGCACCCCAGAAGATTCCGAGGGTGGTGAGCGCAAACCGCAGCGCATGCGCACGCATGCTGCTCGCCGTCTGTCGGAGGAGATCGAGGAGTCCGCGCACGCCTACTCCATCCGAAGCGTCACCGAAGGTGCGACGCCCACGGCCCGCCAAGCGGGCAGCAGTGCCGCCGCAAAGCCGGTCGCCGTCATGACGCCGAGCGCGATGGCGATCACGCTGACGGAGAGCTCCGGAACCGGAACGACGTCGGGGAGGTCCAGCGCTGCGAGCGCCGCGCAGCTGAGGATCCCCAACGCGACACCGAGGACGCCTCCGATGACGCTCACGACCATGCTCTCGATGAAGAACTGCACGAGCACGTCACGTCTTCGCGCGCCGACGGCCAGCCGAACGCCGATCTCGGTGCGCCGCTCCTGGACCGAGTCCAGCATCATGGTCAGGATGCCGACGCCCCCGATCATCAGCGTGGTCGCCGCGATCACGAACATCAAGCCGCGCATCTGGTCCACCGGAAGCGCGTTCAGTCGCTCCATCGGGCTCCAGCTGTCGATGGCGCTGTGGTCGGTGCGCGGCACGCCCAAGCGGTCGGCGAGGATCGCGCGAATCTCGTCGCGCGTCGTCTCGTAGAATCGTCGGTCGCGCGCCTGGTAGAGGATGCGGCCTACGACGGCTTCTTCGGTCCAGGTTCGCGGCCAGTAGCTGTGATAGGTCGCGAGCGGAACCCACGCCTGATCATCGATCAGCCGGCCGTCTCGGTTCAGCTGCACCCCGACGGGCGCGAGGATCCCCACGACTTCGAAGGGCGTACCGTCGATCCGCACCCAGCTCCCCAGGCCGCCGTGCGCGCCCAGGAGCTCCCGCCGCAGCTCGGCGCCGAGGACCACGACGCGGCGGTTTCGCCGGAGGTCGGTCCGGGTGATGCCACGTCCCGCTTCGATCGGAACGCCTCGGATCTCTATGGTCTCGGGTTCGACGCCCCGGAGGTCCACGGAGAAGGCGGTCTGGCCGAAGCTCGCCATGGCGAAGCGCTTTTCCTCGCCTCCGACGAGGGCGGGCCACTTCGCCCGCGCTCGTACGGCCTCGAGGTCGTCGACGTCGAACCAGACGTAGCGCCTGTCGGTGATGGGGACGTAGTCGACGCCGAGAGTCCCCGGGTCGATCACGCCGAGGTTGCGTCCGGTCTTGGCGAATCCGACGTCCAACATGGTCCGGACCCCGTCGCCCCACGCGACGAGGAAGATCACCGCGGCGGTTCCCCACACGAACCCGAAGAGCGTGAGCGCAGCGCGGAGCTTCTGCGCCGCGAGTGTTCGGAGGGCCTCACGGATCGCCTCGCGGACGATCAATGCGACGGATCCCGCAGGTCCGACGCGATCCGGCCGTCGCGAATCGCGACGCAACGCGGCGCCCACTCCGCGATGTGGTTGTCGTGGGTCACCATGACGATCGTGTTGCCGGCTTCGTGCAAGGCGGAGAAGATCGCCAGGATCTCCTGCCCCGTCTTCGAGTCGAGGTTCCCGGTCGGTTCGTCCGCGAGCAGGAGCGATGGCTCGTTGATGAGTGAGCGCGCGATCGCGACCCGTTGACGTTCGCCGCCGGAGAGCTGGGTGGGGCGGTGGTCCGCGCGGTCGGTGAGACCGACCCGTGCCAGCGCCTCGAGGGCGCGCTCCCGGCGTTCGCGCACGCGAACACCCCGGTAGACGAGCGGAAGCTCGACGTTCTCGAGCGCCGAAAGGCGCGGCAACAGGTTGAAGCTCTGGAACACGAAGCCGATCTTGTCCCCGCGCAGATCGGCGAGGCCATCCGAGTCGATCTCTTCGACGGCGCGCCCATCGAGCCGGTAGTGACCCGAGGAGGGTTTCGCGAGGCAGCCCAGCATCTCGAGCAGCGTCGTCTTGCCCGAACCGGAAGGTCCGATGATCGCCACCAGCTCGCTCTGCTCGATCGAGAGGTGCACGTCGCGGAGTGCATGAACCGCGTTTCGTCCGGTGTCGTAGGTCTTGCAGATGGCTTCGAGCTCGATGAGCGCCGAGCTAGCCGCCGGTCTCACTGGAGACTCACGCGCTCGCCGATCGCGAGGCCGTCGACGATCTGGACGAGATCGCCGTCGACGACGCCGACGGACACGAACCTGCGCTCGTCCTCGTTCACACTGGCGTCGTCACCGACGATCTCGACGTAGATGTCCTCGCCGACGTAGCGCAGCGCGGTCTCCGGAACGACGATCGCCGCGTCGATGCTCTCGGCGACGATCTCGGCGTCGGCCGACATGCGCGCCTTGAGGAGATCCGCATCCGCGTCAGTGATCTCGACCTCGATCTCGAAGTAGGTGACGTTCTCCACCCGTTCGCCCATCGGCGCGATGTCACGCACGGTCCCTTCGAAGCTGCGCCCTCGGTATGCCTCGGTGCGGACGCGTGCCGACTGACCCACCGCGATTCGCGAGATCTCGTTCTCGTCGACGGAGCCCGTCATGTGCAGGCGTTCGGTTTCGGCGAGGACCAGCAGGACGGTTCCGCCGTTGACGGACGTCACGGGAGAGACGGCGGCCCCGACCTTGACGTGCACGTCGAGTACGCGACCCGAGATCGGAGACCGCACCGTGGCGTAGCGGAGCTGAACGGAGAGCTCTTGCAGGCTGGCGCGCGCACTGGCGAGGCGCGCCGAGGCTCCCTCGAGGTCTGCCCGCGCTTCGTCCTGCTGGCTGTCCGAAGCCGCGCCGCGGGCGCGCAATCGCTCTGCGCGTTGCTTCGCGATCTCGGCGTAGTGGAGCTCGACCTCGGCACTCTTGACCTGTGCCCGCGCTCGCGCGACCTGACTCTCGAGGAGCTCACGTTCGATCTCGACGAGTGCGTCGCCGGCTTCGATGGTATCGCCGCGCTCGACGTTGATGGCCTCGATGATGCCGGCGACGCGGGGTCGTACCTCGACTTCGCCGGCGGGTTCGATCGTACCCGTCGCCATCACGATGCGTTCGATGTCGCGCTGCTCGGCCGCGGCCGTCGTGACCGGCGTGGACTCCGTCGGACTGCTGCACGCGGCCGCGACGAGCGCGAGGCAGACGACGAGACCGACGATCCGGGGGCGGGCCGCGCAGGCCGTGGCGTGCCCGGGATCGATCGGCCGTGACGAAGGGAGGAGGGGGGGCACGTGCATCGGGATCGTTCCGAGAGGTCGTCTCCCCCGACCGCGCGCGCAACGATCGCAGCGAACGATGGGGGAGGTGTTCGCGGCACCATATCGCTCCTCCGCGAAAACGCGACCGTCGGCTTGCGAGCGAACGGTCGACGCGGTTCCACTGCGATGGTGCGCCGCGGCGTCTCCGGATCTCGGAGAGGGCTGTGATAGGCTCCGCCGCTCTTCAGGACGACTCCATGCCGCACGATCTCGACGACCGCTGGTTCTGGCGCCCTCGCCCGCGCCCCGACGCCCGGTTTCGGCTCTTCTGTTTCCCTTTCGCCGGCGGAGGGCCACGTGCCTTTCAGGGCTGGGACGGCTGGCTCGATCCGGACTGCGAGCTCGTCGGCGTGCGGCTCCCGGGGCGCGAGAGCCGCATCGGAGAACCCGCCTACTCCGACTGGAAGACGCTGCTCGAAGACACCGAAGCCGTGCTCGACCCCTGGCTCGACCGGCCTTTCGCGTTGTTCGGCCACAGCTTTGGTGCCCAGGTCGCGTTTCGTCTCGCGGCGCGTTGGGCGAATCAGCCCGGTCGTCTGCTGCGTGGCCTGGGGGTGTCAGGTTGCGCGCCACCCCACCGCGTTCGCGAGGAGCGTCGCATTTCGGATCTCGATCGCGACGCGTTCTTCGCCACGCTGGTGCGCATGGGCGGCATGCCGCCGGAGGCGATCGCGAACGAAGCGTTCAAGACCCTCTTCGAACCCACCCTGCGCGCCGACATGCGACTCGCCGAAGGGTGGCCGGCACTCGAGGCGACACAGGTGTCGGTTCCGATCGCCGCTTCCGCCGGCATTCGCGATCGCATGGCCCTGCCCGACGCCGTCGAAGAGTGGTCGCAGTACACCGAGAGCGGTTTCTCGTTCACGGTGGTCGACGGCGCGCATTTCTTCCTCCGCGAGCAGGCCAGTCGGCTGGTCCCGAGCGTGAGCGCGCTACTCCGGGAGCCGGGCGCGTGGGGCGCCGTCGGCGGCGGATGAGGCGACCGGCGGCGCACGTCGCCCCGGGCCCGTGATCCCGTAGGTCCCTGAAAGAACAACGGAAAACCTTGTTTTCCCGTGGGGGGTCCCGGCTCGCAGCAGCCTTAGTGATATTGAAATTCGTTTTCAATGGGCTACTCATTGGCGCGCAATCCGCCCCTCCCGACGTCCCGCCAGTTCCCCCCAATGACCACCCTCCGTCGAGCCGACCTCTCCACGCCGAAGCTCGCCCTCGCGTCCCGCGAGCGCGTCGGCGCTGCCCTGCCCTGGGTGCGCTCCGAACCGATCGCGGTCGTCGGCATCGGCTGCCGGTTTCCCGGTGCGGAGGGGCCGGAGGGCTTCCTCCACCTGCTGCGCGAGGGCATCGACGCGGTGGGCGAACTTCCGAACGAGCGCTGGGACCGCGAGCGCTATTACGACCCGGATCCGGACGCCCCGGGCAAGACCTATGTCACGCGCGGCGGGTACCTCGAGGACATCGCGGGTTTCGACGCTGCGCGCTTCGGGATCGCGCCGATCGAAGCGCTGCGGATGGACCCGCAGCAGCGCCTCTTGCTCGAAGTCGGCTGGCACGCGCTGGAGCACGCGTCCATCGCGCCCGAATCGCTCTACGGCGCCAAGGCGGGTGTCTTCTTCGGGATCAGCAGCTTCGACTACGCGAGTGTGCTCCGGCAACGAACGCCGATCGAGGAACTCGACGGCTACGTCGCCACCGGGAACGCCTTCAGCGTCGCCGCAGGACGCGTGTCCTACGCCCTGGGTCTCACGGGGCCGAGCCTGGCCGTCGATACCGCTTGCTCCTCGTCGCTCGTGTCGGTCCATCTCGCGATGCAGAGTCTGCGTCTCCGCGAATGCGAGGTCGCGCTGGCCGGCGGGGTCAACCTGCTGCTGCAGCCCGAATCGACCATCAACTTCGCGAAGGCGCGGATGCTGGCGCCCGACGGCCACATCAAGGCCTTCGATGCGCGCGCCGACGGGTTCGTGCGCGGCGAAGGCTGCGGCGTCGTCGTGCTGAAGCGGCTCTCCGACGCACTGGCCGCTGGCGACGACGTCTGGGCGGTCTTGCGTGGCTCCGCGGTCAATCAAGACGGTGCGTCCAGCGGCTTGACCGCGCCGAATGGAACCGCCCAGCGCGAGGTGATCCGCGCTGCGCTCGAAGGCGCGGGTGTCGAGGCCGCGCAGGTGGGGTTCGTCGAGGGGCACGGCACCGGCACGGCGCTGGGAGACCCGATCGAACTGGGCGCGCTTGCCGAGGTCTACGGGAGCAGCCGTTCGGAGCATCCGCTCCAGATCGGATCGGTCAAAGCGAGCATCGGCCACCTCGAGAGCGCCGCTGGCATCGCGGGCCTGATCAAGGCGGTGCTGACCCTGCGCTTCCGCGAGATCCCCGGGCAGCTGCACTTCGACACGCCCAGTCCCCACATCGACTGGGAGCATTCCGGCCTCGAGGTGGTTCGCGAACGCCGTCCCTTCACCCCGATCGACGGGCGTCGCCTGGCGGGTGTGAGCTCGTTCGGTTTCAGCGGCACGAACGCCCACGTGCTCCTCGAGGCGGCACCAGAAATTCGTCCGGAAGAAACCCGTACGAGCGGACCGCACACCCTCGTGCTCGGCGCGCGCGATGCGGCCCGGGTCGATGCGCTCGCCGAGGTGTGGGCCGAGGGGCTCGAGGGCGCGTCCGAGGACACGGTGCCGGCGCTCGTGCGCACCGCATGGGCGGGGCGCGATCGCGGGCCCGAGCGTCTCGCCGTCAGTGGCGCCGACGGCACCGAACTCGCGACCCAGCTGCGGGCCGCGCTCGCCGGAACCGCGCGAACCGGCGTCGCACGCGGGCGCGTGCGCAACGGTTCGGCGGCCGGGAAGTTGGGGTTCCTCTTCTCGGGCCAGGGCTCCGCGTGGGTCGGCCTGGGTCTCGAGCTGCGCGAGCGCGAGCCTGTGTTCGCCGAGGTGATCGAGCGCTGCGCTGCCGTCCTCGGAGAGCGCGCTTGGCTCGACCCGGGTCGTGTCGCTGCTGACGCCGTCATCGACACGGGCGACGCGCAGCCCGCGCTCTTCGCGTTCGAGGTCGCGATGGCGGAGCTCCTTCGCTCGAGAGGCCTCGAGCCCGACTACCTGCTCGGACACAGCGTCGGCGAGCTGGCCGCGGCGTGCGTCGCCGGGGTGATCGAGCTGAAGGACGCGGCGCGGCTCGTGCGGATTCGTGCCGACGGGATGTCCGCCCTTCCGTCGGGCGGCAAGATGGTCGCGCTCACCGCCGACCCGGCGCGTGTAGAGCACGCGGTGCGCGGCGCCGGAACCCAGGTTTCGATCGCCGCCTACAACGGGCCACGACAGGTGGTGGTGTCGGGCGCGGGCGACGCCGTCGATGCCTTCGTCGCCTCCCTGGAAGTCGACGACGCCCGGGCACTCGCCGTATCCCACGCATTCCACTCGGTCCTCATGGAGCCAGCGCTCGACGCCCTGAGCGCGGCAGTTGCCGAGATCGAATTCCAGCCGCCGCGCATTCCGCTGGTCTCCAGTCGCTCGGGCGCGCTCGCCGGGTCCGAGATCGGACGACCGGACCATTGGGTGCGGCAGCTGCGCGAGCCCGTTCGTTTCGCCGACGCCGTCGATGCACTCTGGACGGCCGGCGTTCAGGAGTTCGTCGAGGTCGGCCCCGGCGCGGCTCTGGTGGGACTCACGCGGGAGATCCTGGCGGACGACCCGAGCGTGATGGCGATTCCGACCGCCACCCGGCGCCGCGGCGAGCTGCGCTCGCTGTCCGACGCGGTGGGTGCGCTGGCCGTGCGCCGCGCCGATCGCGACCTCACACCGTGGCTCGGCGAGGGGCCGCGGACCGCCGAAGCACCGCGCACCCCCTTCGAACACACTCGAGTCTGGCCGCTCGAAATCGAGGGCGAATCGCTCGGGCCGGCGGCGCCGCCCTCGCGGGGCGAGCGGCGTCCCGTCGACGCGTGGGGCTGGACGCCCAGCGTCCGTCGCCTCGGTGCTCCGACTCCCGTCGCGGAACCCGACGGGCCGATCGTGGTCCTGGGCGATGGCGGTGCCGACGCCGTCGCCGAGGTCTTCGAAACCCGAGGCGTCGCCTCCCTGCGGGCCGCTCTGGGCGAACCGCTCGCCGAGCGATTGGCGGAGCACTGCGGACCGGACGTCGCCGAGGACGGTCCGCCGCTGCAGCTCGTGATCGTTTCTCCGAATACCGCTTCGACCGCATGGGCGGCGCCGTTGGCACGCGAGTTCGCAGGAGCGCAACGGGAGATCCGTGTTTCGATCCTCACGTCGGGCGCGGTCGAGGTGACGGGCAGCGAGACCCTCGATGCGCCGGGCACCGCCGCCGCGGCGGTCGCGTTCGTGCTCGGGCAAGAGATCGCGACCGCACGCACGCGTCACTTCGATCTCGACCCCGCCGCTTCGGATCTGCCGGCGTCGCTGTTCGACGATCTGCTCGCGACGGACGCCGGAGACACACCCCGGGTCGTGGCCTATCGGGGTTCGCATCGTTGGGCCGTGGACTACGCCCCGGCCGCGTTGGGGAACCCGGTGGACGTCGAGGCCGACTCGAACCACGCCTCGGGCGATTCGATCGTCCTGGTCGGGCGGCTGGCCGGCGGCCTCGGGGAGCGCATCGCCGGCCATCTCCTGCGGCGCGGCGCCACGCGCGTCGTGGTGGTCGGCCCAGGCATGGAGGCCGATCCCGAGCAGAGCGCTGCGTTGGAGCGTCTGCGCGCAAGCGCGGGTGACGATGCACGGGTGGCGGCGCACTCGGCCGACATCGGCGATCCCGAGTTGCTGTCGGTCGCGCTCCAGAAGGTCCACGCGCAGTACGGGCCGGTGGACGGTGTGGTGCACGTCGGCGCGAGCGGTCGACCCGAGATCGCGCGGCTGCTGCTGCAGGACGAGCGCGAAACGACCCGGGCGATCGCCCGCGAGCGGGTGAAGGGTCTGCCCGCCCTCGCGAAGGCGCTCGAAGGCTGGACGCCGCGCTACGTCCTCGTCGTGTCGTCCTTCGCGGCCCACGTCGGTGGCATCGGCTTCGGCGACTACGCGGCGGCGACGGCCTTCACCGAGACCTTCGTGCGACAGCACGCGCGCTCGACGGACGTGCCCTGGTCGACGGTTTCTTTCGAGGCGCTCGCGGAGGAGCTCGGGCACGGTGTCGATCGGCTCGACGAAGGCAGCGGCCTGCGCGGTCTCGCTCTGTCCGAGGAAGATCTCGTGCTCGCGCTCGATCGCCTGGGCATCGATCCACGCCGAGGCGAGTCCGGCCCCGCCGCGCGCCATCTCCTCGTGGTTCCGTCCGAGGTCGGTGTTCGCGTCGCTCGTGCGCACGCCCCCGCGAGCGAAGCCGAGGTGCAACCCCGCTCGTCCGGCAGTGCGGGCGGTGGCGCCGCGCCTCGCGACGAGATCGAGGAAGCCCTCGTCGAGATCTGGGAGGACTTCCTGCCGACGCGTCCGATCGGGATCCACGACGACTACTTCGCGCTCGGTGGGACCTCCCTGGCCGCGGTGCAGATCCTCGCGCGGATGAAGGCGCGCTTCCGGGCCGAGGTGCCGCTCGAGGCGCTGCTCGGGAACGATCCCACCATCGCCGCCGTCGCCGAGACGGTGCGACAGGCGCTCGAGGAAGGCGGTTCCGCGGAGGCCACGGACGGCGATGCGGAGGTCGAGGAGCTGCTGTCGATGGTCGAGCAGCTCTCGGCGGAAGAGGTCGAGCGGGCCCTCGGCGATTCCTGAGACGGAGAGCAATCTTGGATTTCGGACTCTTCTATTTCGACGGCGAGGGCGCCACGCGGCGCCCGAATCACTATCGATTGCTGCTCGACTCGGCGCGCTTTGCCGACGAGAACGGATTCACCGCCATCTGGACGCCCGAGCGCCACTTTCACGCGTTCGGCGGGCTGTATCCGAACCCGGCGGTCACGAGCGCGGCCATCGCCACCCTCACTCGCAACATCCAGATTCGCGCTGGCAGCGTCGTCGCGCCGCTGCACCACCCCGTTCGCATCGCGGAAGACTGGGCGATCGTCGACAACCTCTCGGGTGGGCGCGTCGCGATGGCCTTCGCGCCGGGCTGGACGGTGCCCGAGTTCCTGTTGTCTCCCGAGGGACACGAGGCCCGCTACGAATCGCTGTGGAATCGCATCGACATCGTCCGTCGCTTGTGGGAGGGCGAAGAAGTCGAGTTCCCGGTCGAGGGCGGTGATGCGGTCAAAGTGCGCGCGCTCCCCCAGCCGCTGCAGAAGAAGCTGCCGCTCTGGATCACGGCTTCGTCCGAAGACGGATTCCTGCGCGCGGGTTCGCTCGGTGCGCCCGTGCTCACGTCGCTGCTGAACACGACCCTCGAGGACGTCGCGGCGAAGGTGGCGAGCTACCGGAAAGCGCTCTCCGAGCACGGCCATGATCCGGCGAGCGGGCGCGTTGCCCTGATGGTGCACACCTTCGTCGGTCCGGACCTCGAGACCGTGCGCGCCCAGATCGAAGCGCCGTTCCGTGAATACCTGATGTCGCACTACAGCCTGCTCGACGGTCTCGCCGAGAGCCTGGGCCTGGGCGTCGGCATGGAGGACCTCACTCCTGGCGATCTCGAGACCCTGCTTCGCTTCGGCTTCGAGGGCTTCCTGAACGGTCGATCGCTGATCGGCGGCGTTCAGGAGCTCCGCCCCCTCGTCGAGTCGTTCGCGAGGGCGGGTGTCGACGAGATCGCGTGTCTGGTCGACTTCCACCCCGGCTACGAGGAAGTCATGGGCAGCCTCGAGCACCTGGCGGCGCTCAAGGATGCCTGCTTCGGGCTGCGCTCCACTCCGCCGGCATGACGCCAGGCAATCGAAACCCGGCTCCCCCGCCATGTCATCTTCCCTCTCCGAACGCCTCGCGGCGCTTTCTCCGGAGCAGCGTGAGCTGCTACGGCGGCGTCTGGCCGAACGCGACGGAGGCCGCGCAGCCGACGCATCGACGTCCGCCCCGCCGGTTTCCGACGCTCCCATCCCGCGGCGGGACCTGGACGCGCCGCTCCCACTCTCGCATGCCCAGGAACGCCTCTGGTTCCTGAACCGGCTCGAGCGCGACAGCGCCTTCTACAACATCCCGATGGGTCTGCGTATGCGCGGGGCGCTCGACGCGGACGCGCTCGAGCGCGCCTTGTGCGAAGTCGTGCGACGCCACGAGGTGCTGCGCACGACCTTCGCCGCGAAGGCGGGGGTGCCGCATCAGGTCGTGCACGAGGCGCTGCCGCCCGGCTTCGCGCGCGTCGATCGCATCGATGTCCCCGAGGCGGAACGCGCCGCAGCTCTCGCCGAAGCGGCGCGCGACGAGGCGCGTCGGCCCTTCGACATGGAACGGGGGCCGCTGATCCGCGGGGCGCTCGTGCGGTTTGCGAGCGACGACCACGGCTTCCTGCTCTCGGTGCACCACACGGTCGCCGACGGTTGGTCCCGCGGCGTGATCGTTCGGGAACTCGAGACCCTCTACGCCGCGTTTTTCGAGGGACATCCGTCGCCGTTGCCGATGCTCGAGATCCAGTACGGCGATTTCGCGGTGTGGCAGCGCGAATGGCTCTCGGGAGATCGCCTCGAAGCGGAGATGCGGTACTGGGAGGAGCGCCTCGCCGACCTGCGCGAACTGAGGCTCCCGACCGATCGCCCTCGCTCCGCGGACACCGTCCACGAGGGCGCGAAGCTGCTCGAGGTGTTGCCACAAGCCCTGCTCGACGACATCAAGCGCTTCGCGAAGGAAGCGCGGGTGACTCCGTTCATGGTGCTGCTCGCGGCGTTCGATGTGTTGCTCCAACGCCAGTCGGGGCAAGAAGACATCGTCGTGGGCGTTCCGACCGCGAATCGCAACTGGCCGGCGACGGAACCGCTCGTCGGGTTCTTCGTGAACTCCCTGGTGATGCGGACGGATCTGGGCGGCGATCCGACCTTCCGCGAGCTGCTCGAGCGTGTGCGCAAGACTGCGGTGGGCGCCTTCGATCACCGCAACGTGCCCTTCGAACGCATCGTAGAGCGATTGCGGCCCGAGCGAACCCTCGGTCGCAATCCACTCTTCCAGGTCACGCTCCAGTTCCAGGACGCGAGCTACGGACGCCAGAACTCGCTGAACCCTCAGCACGACTTCCCCGGGCTCTCGATCGAGCGCCTTCCGATCGATACGGGCACGGCCCTCTTCGATCTGAGCGTGAATCTCGGCGAGATCGAGGAAGGGCTCGGTGTCCTCGTCGAGTACTCGACCGCCTTGTGGGACGGGGAGCGGATCGCATCGCTGGTGCGACAGCTGGTGAGACTGGTCGAGGACGGAATGGCTCGGCCCGACACGCCGATCTCCGCGCTCGCGTGGCTCGATGCGGCGGATCGTTCGCAGGCCCTGGTGCACGCCAGACAGTCGGTCGAACGCGACGATGCGGTGCCGTCGCTGGGCGCGCCGGTCCATCGGCGAGTGGCCGCACACGCCGCCGCCCGACCCGATGCCGTGGCGCTCGTCGACGGCAACCGGGAGCTCTCCTACAGGGAGCTGGTCGCGCGGGCGCGCCGGCTCGCGGTCGTGCTGGCCGAGTCCGGTGCCGGTGCGGACCGGGTCGTGGCACTGTGTCTGCCGCGGGGCATCGGCACCGCGCTCGCTCCACTGGCGGCCCTCGAAGCGGGCGCGGCCTACCTCCCGCTCGATCCAGCCGACCCCGTCCAGCGCCGCGTCGCGACCGCGCAGGATGCCGGAGCGCGGGTGGTCGTGACCGACGCGGAGCGCGCGCCCGATTTCGAAGGGCTCGCAGATGTCGCGGTGGTCGACATCGCCCCCTTCCTAGACGCCGCCGTGCCGGAGAACGTGCCCGCGCTGCCCGCGAGTGACGTCGATCCGCAACAGCTTGCCTACGTGATCTACACCTCGGGTTCGACGGGTACGCCGAAGGGCGTCGGTGTCCCGCACGCGGGACTGGCCCACCTCGTGGCGTGGCAAGAGAGCGTCTGGCCCGTCGGCCCCGGTGACCGCGGCACCCACCTCGCTGGGCTCGCATTCGACGCGACGGTCTGGGAGCTGTGGATGAATCTCGCCACCGGCGGGACCCTGGTGGTTCCCCAGGACGAGCTGCGCCTCGACCCTCCAAAGCTCGCCGATTGGATCGTTCGAGAGCGGTTGAACGTCGTCTTCGCACCGACGCCGATCGCCGAGCGCTTGCTCGCCGAACCGCGTATGCGGGAAGCGCACGAGCTGCGCGCGTTGCTCTCCGGGGGCGACAAACTCACGCGCCGCCCCGAGCCGGGCCTCCCGTTCACCCACGTCAATGCCTATGGCCCCGCCGAGAACGCGGTGGTCTCGAGCGCCGGTGACGTCGAGACGCTGGGCTCTGCCCAGGGCCTGCCGACGATCGGGCGCCCCCTGCCCGGCGTCAGCGCGTATGTGCTCGATGCCCGGATGCAGCCGGTGCCCGTGGGTGCCCCGGGCGAGCTCTACGTCGGGGGGCGGGGGCTGGCCCGCGGCTACCGCGACCGTCCCGGGTTGACGGCTTCGCGCTTCGTTCCGGATCCCTTCGCCGAGGAACCCGGCGCGCGGCTCTATCGCACCGGCGATCGGGTTCGGGTGCTCGCCGACGGTCGAATGGCTTTCCTGGGCCGCACGGACCACCAGGTGAAGGTGCGCGGTGCGCGTCTCGAACTCGGGGAGATCGAGGCGGTGCTGTCCCAGCACGAGGGGCTCCGCGAGGTGGCGGTCGGCACGACGGGGGAGGGCAGCGGCCGAGCGCTGGTCGCCTTCTTCGTCGCCGAGGACGAGGGCGATGGCGCCGACCGGGCCGAACGCGAAGAGATGCACGTCGACGACTGGCGCCGCCTCTACGATTCGACCTACGGCAGCGAGCGCTCGGACGACGACGCCGCCGACGCGCGCTTCGACCTCGTCGGTTGGATGAGCAGCTACGACGGCCAGCCGATCCCGCGGGCCGAGATGGGTACGTGGGTCGACGAAGCCGTCACGCGTATCCGCGCCCTGGGGCCGAAGCGCGTCCTCGAGATCGGAAGCGGGACGGGGTTGTTGCTCTACCGCCTCGCGCCCGAGACCGAGCGCTACGTCGGGGTCGACTTCTCGGCGGAGGCAATCGAACGCGTGCGCCAGGAGATCAAGCGGCCGGGCGCAGAGATCGAGGGGGTCGAGCTCTTCGAGGCGCGGGCCGACGAGGCCGCCGCTCTTGTCGACGGCGAGGTCGACACGCTCATCCTCAATTCGGTCGTCCAGTACTTCCCGAGCATGAACTATCTCGAGGAAGTGCTGGTGTCGGCCCTGGAGCGTGTCGCCACGGGTGGGCGTGTCTTCATCGGCGACGTGCGGCACGCCGATCTCGACCGCGCGTTCCATGGAGCGATCGCTCTCGCTCAGGCGGCCGAGGACGAGCCGGTCACCGCGGTCGCCGTGCGCGCCGAGGAGATTGCCAGCCGAGAGGGCGAGCTGCTGGTTTCGCCGGCCTTCTTTCACGCCCTCGCCGAGCGCTGCCCCCGGATCCGCGGGGTGCGCGTGGTTCCGAAACGTTTCTCGGCGTCGAACGAGCTTTCTCAGTTCCGTTACGACGTCGTCCTCGAGCTCGATACGGTTGCGATGGAACCTGCCGGAGCGGTCGCCCATCGCGCGTTCACCGAGTTCGGTGATCGGGAATCGCTACGCGCCTTCCTCGCTGCGGAGCGCCCCAGCGGGCTGGTGGTGGAGGGGATTCCGAACGCGCGCGTGGCCGGTCCGGTCGCCGTGGCGCGGGAACTCCTCGACGCGGCTCCGGAAGCGGGTGATCCCGAACCGGCGGCGCGCGTTGCGCTGCGCGCCGAGCGTGCGGCCCGGGGGGCGCTCGATCCGGCCGACCTGTGGCGTGTGGGCGCGGAACTCGGCCTCGACGCCGAGGTCCGCTGCACGTCGTCGCCCGACGGCACGCTGGAGCTGCACGTCGGTGCGACGGGCGCGGCACCCCAGCCGCCTGCCGGAGGGGATCGCGCTTCCCTCGGTCGCGCGCCCGCAGGCCCGGCCCCCACGGTCGCGCTCGAGACGGGATTGCGCGACTGGCTCGAGGCGCGCCTCCCGTCGTACATGATCCCCGAGCGCTTCGTCTCGATCGGCGCGATGCCCCTCACCAATCGAGGCAAGGTCGACCGTCGCCGACTCGTCTCGCTCGACCCTGGGCGTCACGGCAACGCGGCCCAGTACGTCGCCCCTCGCGGAGCGCTCGAGGCCACCGTCGCCGAGGTCTTCGGTCGGGTGCTGTCGATCGAGCGGGTGGGGGCGCGAGACGACTTCTTCGACCTCGGCGGACACTCGCTGCTCGCGACGCGCGTCGTGGCCGAACTCGAGGACGCCCTCGGGATCGAGATCGAACTGCGTACCTTGTTCGGAGCGACCACCGTGGAATCCCTGGCCGCTGCGATCGCACCGCTCGCGGAAGGGTCTGGCTCCACGGCCGCACGCGGGAGCGGTGCCGACACCGAGATCGCGTCGCCCGCGCCGATCGGACGCCGTACGTTCGGCGATGCGCCGGCGCCTGCGTCCTTTGGGCAGCGCCGTCTCTGGCTCCTCGAGAAGCTGTTGCCGGGGACGCCCGCCTATCACATGCCGGCGCGCGCCCGGATCGAGGGGCCGCTGGACACCGAGCGTCTGGCCGCAGCCCTCGACGGGCTCGTCGAGCGCCACGAAGCGCTGCGGACCGCGCTGGTCGAGCAGCCGGGCGAGAGCGGCGACCTCGACGTCGTACAAATCGTGGCGCCGCCTGCGCCGCTGCCGCTCGACCACCTGGACCTCTCGCGCGTTTCTGCCCAGGAGCGAGCCCAGCGAGCCGAAGCCGCCGTCGTCGAACACGTGGCGCGTCCCTTCGCACTCGACGCGCCGCCGCTGGTCCGCGCACTCCTCCTCCGTTGGGGCCCCGACCACCACGAACTCGTCGTCACGCTGCACCACGCGATCGCCGACGGTTGGTCGGTAGGCGTGATTCTGCGCGAGCTGGGTCTGCTGTATCGCGCCCTCGAAGCCCGGTCCGACCCGGCGCTTCCCGAACTTCCGATCACCTATCGCGACTACGCGGCCTGGCAGCGGGAAGACGAGCGCTCCGGGCGCGACGCGGCGTTCTGGGCCGAGACGCTGGCGGGAGCGCCCTCCCAGCTCGACCTCCCGATCGATCGCCCCCGACCGCCGGTGCCGAGTTTCCGCGGAGATCGGGTTCCCGTCGCGATCGACGCCCGCGCCACCGAGGCGCTCGATGCGCTCGGGCGCGAGCGGGGTGCGACGCGCTTCATGGTGGCGCTCGCCGCCTGGCAGGTGGTCGTGCGCACGCTCGCGGGAGAAGACGACCTCACGCTCGTCACCCCGGTTGCGGGACGCCGGCGTCCCGAGACCCACGGGCTCGTCGGCTTCTTCGTCAACACGGTTCCGATTCGAACCCGAATCCGCGGCGAGGCGAGTTTCGCCGAGCTCGTCGACGCCACCCGCGCGTCCTGCCTCGGCAGCTTCGACCACGTCGATCTCTCCTTCGAGGCGATTCTCGAAGCGGTGCGCCCGAACCGCAGCCTGGTCGGGGCGCCCTTCGCCCAGGTCGCCTTCGCGCTGCAGAACGCGCCGGGGGGCGCTGCCGAACTGGACGGCGTGCGTCTCTCGATCGAACCCGTGGAGACGGGTACCGCGAAGACGGACCTCTCGCTGATGCTCGACGAGCCCGATTCGGCCTTCCGCGGTCGGACCGACGGACTCTCCGGGGTGCTCGAGTTCGCGAGTGATCTGTTCGACCGCGACACCGCCGAGGCGGTCGCCCGTGCCTTCGAGCACGTGCTCGGCAACGCCTGCGCCGACCCCACCCGGACCGTCGACGCGCTGGGTGGTCTGGTGGCGCTTCCGCCATCGGAACGCGGGGATCGCGTTGCGCCGCCGGCGGTGCCCGCCCTGGTCGCCGACCGGGAGCGTTCGAACCTCGACGACAACCAGCTGCTCGTCTGGATCGGTCACCAGCTCGATCCGGACGCGCCACTGCACATCCTCGGTGCCGAGTTCGCCATCGAGGCCGCGATCGATCCGGACGCGTTCCAGGCGGCGTTCGACGTGCTCGTGCGCTCCTCGGACGTGATGCGCAGCGTGGTCGTCGAGCACGAGGGCATCCCGCGGATCGAGGTGCGGGAGCAGGTCGATGCAGCGCTCGCGCGGTTCGACGTGGCCGACCTCGACGCCGACGCGCGCGAAGCGCGGATCCGTGCGTTCGCGTTCGCGCCACTCGACCTCTCGCAGCAGACCTTCCGGAGCGCGCTCTTCCACACCGGGAACGGTCGCTACGCGTGGGTGATCGCCCAGCATCAGATCGTGAGCGACGCGGAGTCGCTCCAGCTTCTGGAGGCGACGGCGGACCAGCTCTACCAGCAGGCCGTCGCCGGGGATCTCCCGAACACGGTGCCGATGCCCGCGTTCCTCGACCACCTCGCCTGGGAGCGAGCCGAACGCGAGGCGGGCGGTTTCGACGCCGCCCAGGCGCACTGGCAGTCTCTCCTCGACGAGCGGTCCGAACGGCCGCGATTCTACGGTTCGACCGGCTCGAAGACGGGTCTGCACACCGAGCGCGTCCGCACCCTGGTTCCGCCGGACACCATCGACCGGCTCGAAGTCGTGTTGGGCGAACTTGCGGGCGACGGAGCCGTTCGTCCGAGCACGCGCTTGCGGCTCTTCCTGGCGGTGCTCGCCGCGTATCTGCATCGCATCAGCGGTCAAGAGCGAGTCGTCGTGGGCATGCCCTGGCGCAACCGCCGGCGCGAGACCGCGCAGGGAACCCTCGGGCTCTTCATGCGCCCGGTGCCGATCGCGGTCGAGATACGGCCCGAAGACACGCTGCGGACCCTCTTCGAGCGCACGGGGCCCGCCCTCAAGGAGGCGCTCCGACACGGTGAGCAGGTCGTCCGCAACCCGATCGACGCGCCGCTCTACGACGTCTCGCTGAACTGGCACACGGTGCACATGCCGTCGTTTGCGGGGGAGCCCCTGCACCCGCGTTGGCTCCACACCGGGCTCGGCTTCGACAGTCTCGCGCTGCAGGTCGAGGACTTCGGCGGAACTGGGGAGCTGGCCCTCGAGTTCGACCTTCACACCGATGTGTTCGACGATGAGCTCGCTGCGCTCGCCGTTCGCCACGTGTCGACCCTGCTCGAGAGTGCGCTCGCCACACCCGATACGCGCATCGATGCGCTGGCGCTCGAGCCGCAGGAAGAGGGCACGGAGCTGCTGCCGGGCCTGGCCGAAGCGCCCGCGAGCGCCAGCGTGCTGGACGCGTTCGATGCCCAGGTGTCCGCCGCCCCCGATGCGCTCGCCGTCATCGACGGTGATCGCGAGGTCGACTACGGCGAGCTGGACCGGGCGGCGCGCGGCCTGGCCCGGCGTCTGTGCGCCCGCGGCGTCGGCGTCGGCGATGTGGTCGCGATCGCGATCGACCGGAGTGTCGAGGCGATCGCCGGGATGCTCGGCGTCCTCCGGTCGGGAGCCGGCTTCCTGGTGCTCGAGCCCGGGACGCCCACCGAACGCATGGACCGCATGCTCCGCACGGCCGACGTGCGATGGGTGCTCGCCGCCGCAGAGCGACGCGAGGCGCTCCCGGACGGGCCGTGGCAGTGCCTGGGGCCCGCGGGCGAAGGGGAGGCGGCCGACGCTCCCAGCGAGGTCAGCGGCTCTTCCCTTCCCGAGCCCTCGGCGCTCGACATCGCCTACGTCGCGTTCACCTCCGGATCGACCGGGGAGCCGAGAGGCGTGGCCGTGCACCACGGCGCCCTGGCGTCCTTTGCGCGCGCTGCGGTCACCACCTACGACCTCGGTCCGAACGACCGGATGCTGCAGTTCTCGTCGCTCGGGTTCGACGCGTCGATCGAGGAGATCTTCGGAGCGCTGCGCTGCGGCGCCGCGCTCGTGCTGCGCGATGGCCCCATGCTGGTCGACGCACGGCGTTTCATCGACCGGTGTCGAGCGACCGGCGTCACGGTCGTCGATCTACCGACGGCGTTCTGGCATCAGCTGTCGAAGACCCTCGTCGCGCAGGACCTGAGGCTGCCGGCATCGCTCCGGCTCGTGATCCTCGGCGGCGAGCGACTCGATGCAGCCGCCCTGGATCCCTGGCGCGCGCAAGTCGCGCAGGGTCCGGTCCCGGCGATCGTCAACACCTACGGACCCACCGAGACGACCGTCGTGGTGAGTCACCACGCGGTTTCGGTCCAGCGCGAGGACCCGCGCCGTCGCGAGATCCCGATCGGCATTCCGTTCGGAGACGCAGAGCTGCACGTCGTCGATCGAAGCGGAGCACCGGCACCCGCAGGCGTCGTGGGCGAGTTGTTCGTCGGCGGGCCCACGGTGGCGCTCGGGTACGTCGGTCGCTCCGCGGAAACGGCCCAGCGTTTCGTGCCCGACCCGTTCTCCGGCCGTCCGGGCGCGCGCCTCTACCGAACGGGTGATCTCGTGCGTCGTCGCCCCGACGGCGCGCTCGAGTTCGTCGGCCGCGCAGACCGGCAGGTCAAGGTGCGGGGACACCGGGTCGAACTCGCCGAGGTCGAGCGAACCGCGCTGGCACTCGACGGCGTGAGCGAGGTCGCCGTCGTCGATGTGCCGGCAGCGGGTGGGGCAGGGCGCGCGTTGGTGGGCTTCGCGGTCGCTCCGTCGTTCGCGGCTGCGGATCTGCGCGGAGCCCTGGGCGAGCGACTTCCGACGTTCATGGTGCCCAGTCGCTGGGTCCTGCTCGACGCCCTGCCGCGCGATACGCGCGGAAAGACCGATCGAAGCGCCCTGTTGGCGCGCGTTCCCGACCACTCGACCCCGAGCGAACACTACGTCGCGCCGCGGGGAGAGGTCGAAGGGATCGTGGCCGAGGTCTGGGCCGAGGTGCTCGGGCTCGAGAAGGTCGGTGCGAACGACAACTTCTTCGACCTCGGCGGAACCTCGCTGAGCCTGGTGCAGATGCACCCGGCGCTGGTCGAGCGCCTGGGCGTGTCGCTGGAACTCGTGGACCTGTTCCGCCACCCGACCGTTCGACTCCTGGCGCGCTACCTGTCGGATGGTGCCGAGGACGAGGCACGCAACGCCGTCCGGCGGGACGAGCGCGCCCACGCGCGTCGCGAAGCACTCGCGCGGCGGCGCGGGCGGCGCGGTGGGGAGGACCGCCCGTGAGCCGGGTGGGCTCCGAGACGCTGCCGACCGACGCGATCGCCATCGTCGGGATGGCAGGCCGTTTTCCCGGCGCGGCGAACGTCGCTGAGCTGTGGAGTCTCGTTCGCGAAGGGCGCCGCGGGATCCGTTCGCTCGAAGAGGCCGAACTGCGCGCAGCCGGTGTCACACCCGCCCAGCTCGAAGACCCGCGCTATGTGCGCGCGCGCGGCGTGCTCGAAGACGTCGCGGGGTTCGACGCGGACCTCTTCGGCATGAGTCCGCGCGAGGCCGCGTTCACGGATCCCCAGCACCGGATCTTTCTGGAGTGCGCGCTCGACGCGCTCGAGGATGCCGCGATCGACCCGAGCCGTGGCGACCGCCGCATCGGCGTCTTCGGTGGCGTGAGCTCGAGCAGCTACTTCCTGAATCAGGTGCTCGCGGGCACGGATGCGCGCAACGCGAGCAGTGAACTGATGGACCATCTCCGGCTCGGTTCCCTGGGAAGCGAGAAGGATTTCTTCGCGACGCGCGTCTCCTATCGGCTCGATCTGCGCGGACCCAGTGTCGACGTCCAGAGCGCTTGCTCGACCTCGGCGGTGGCAGTGCACCTCGCGGTGCAGTCGTTGCTGATGCACGGCTGCGACGCGGCGCTCGCCGGCGGCGCCTCCGTTTTCGTACCCCACACCGCGGGCTACCTCGCCCAGGCCGGCGGGGTGCTCTCGGACGACGGCACCTGCCGACCCTTCGAGGCCGCGGCGTCGGGAACGGTGCCCGGGAGCGGGGCCGGCGTGCTCGTGCTCCGACGTCTCGAGGACGCGCTCGCCGACGGCGATCCGGTGCGGGCGGTGATCCTCGGCACGGGTCTCAACAACGACGGCGCGTTGAAGGTGGGCTTCGGGGCGCCCGGTGTGGACGGCCAGGCCGACGCGATCGCCGAAGCGCTGAGCGTCGCGGGGGTGTCGGCCGATTCGATCGGCTACGTCGAGACCCACGGTACCGGCACGCGCCTCGGCGATCCCATCGAGATTGCCGCCCTGAAGAGCGCGTTCGGCGCGGCGGCAGGCGAGGGCGATGCGTCGGCGCCGTGTGCGTTGGGTGGGGTGAAGGCGAACCTCGGCCACCTCGATGCGGCGGCCGGCATCGCGGGGATCGCCAAGGCGGTGCTCGCCCTCGAACACCGCACGATTCCGCCTCAGCCTTCCTTCGACGCGATCAACCCGGAGATCGATTTCGCGGGGCGCTTCTTCGTACCGAGCGAAGCGACGCCGTGGACGTCCGGTCCGACGCCGCGACGGGCCGGCGTCAGTTCGTTCGGGATCGGCGGCACGAACGTGCATCTGGTGCTCCAGGAAGCGCCGGCGCCTGAGGCGCCCCGGGATGCGAGCGCCCCCGTTTCGCCCGAACTGCTGATCCTCTCCGCGCACAGCGCCGAGGCGCTGTCGGCGCGCGGAGGCGCGGTGGCGGACCTGCTCGACGCGCCGGTGGAGGCCGCGCAAGAGGCATCCGGCGCCCGGCTCGAGGATGTCGCGCACACGCTCCTCCATGGGCGGCGCGCGATGGAGAAGCGGCAGGCGATCGTCGCGTCGAGTGCGAAGGACGCGGCCGACCGCTTGCGGACGCCGGGCGCCCTCGCACCGGTTTCGCCGATTCGGCGGGTCGTGTTCCTGCTTCCGGGGCAGGGCGCCCAGCGGGTCGGCATGGCGCGCGGCCTGCTCCGCGCCGACTCGAAGCTGCGAGACCACCTGCAAGCCCTGTGCGCACGCCTGGCACCGGGTCTCGGCTTCGATCCCTGGCCGCTCTACACCGGAGAGGGTCGAGTCGAGATCGATGGAACGGACGCGCGTGAGCGCATCGACGAGACCTGGGTCGCCCAGCCCCTGCTCGTCGCCCTGGAAGTGGCGCTCGGTCGCCGCTGGCTCGAACTCGGCGTCGAGCCCGCAGCCCTGCTCGGACACAGCCTCGGGGAGCTCGCCGCCGCGTGCCTCGCCGGCGTCTTCTCCGAGGAAGACGGGCTCGACCTCGTCCTCGCGCGTGGCGCGATTCTGCGCGCCCAGCCCCGCGGCTCGATGCTCGCGGTGCGCGCTGCTGCCGGCGCGCTGGAAGCCCGCCTCAGCGACGGCCCCACCGGGGTCGTCGTGGCCGCCCGCAATGCACCGGGCGCCACCACCCTCGCCGGACCGAGCGACGCCATCGAGGCGCTGGCGCGAGACCTCGCCACGGAGGGCATCTCGACGAAGCCGCTCGCGACGTCCCATGCCTTCCATTCCCCACTGGTGGACGGTGCGGTCGAGCCCTTCGTCGAGCGGGTGGCCAGCATCGCATTGCATCCGCCGCGATGGCCGGTGATCTCGAATCGCTCGGGCGCTCGGCTCACCGACGCCGAGGCGACGGACCCCGCCTATTGGGGGCAGCAGCTGCGCAGCCCGGTCGCATTCGCCGAAGGCGTGGCGAGCGTGGGTCCCGACGACAGCACGGCCTTTCTCGAGGTGGGTCCGCCGGGAACGCTCGCGCCGCTGGTGCGCGAAGTGGCACCGGGCGCGCCGCGCATCGCCTGTCTTGCCCCGCCCGAGCGCCGCGATGGCGAGGACAATGCCGATGCGCGCGCGTTCCTCGGCGCGGCCGGCCGGCTTTGGGCCGGCGGGGCGGACCTCGATCTCGCGCGGCTCTCCACCGGTTCCCCCAGTCGTCGGCTCGGTGGCCTTCCCGGCTATCCGTTCCAGCGAAGCCCGCACTGGGTCGAACGCCCGGCCGAGGGAGCGCCCGCCGCTGCGCCCGCACCGGACACGGCGACGCCGGCGGGTCGGATCTGGGTGCCGTCCTGGCGCAGGCGTCCGGCGGCGATCACCCGCAGCGCCGCCGGCGATTGGCTGCTGGTTGCACGCGACGAGGACGCCCCCATCGTCCGCTCCCTGGCAAAGGCCCTCGCGCAAAAGGGCGGTCGCGTGGCGATCGTGCAGCCGGGGGCCACGCCCGCGGACTGGCTCGCCGGTCTGGATCGTCGCGACGGTCCGGTGCGCGTCGTGCATCTGGTCGGAGCGGCAACGGCGCCGGGCGACGGCGCGGATGCGGTCTCCGCAGCGCGCGATGGCTTCGCCTGCGTCGCGACCCTGGCAGCCGGTCTCACCACGGTTTCCGATCGCGAAGCTCCCGAGGCGAGCGCTCCGAGCGAGCTGTTCGTCGTGTCGACCGGGCTGGCCGATGTCCGCGACGACGACGCGATCGACCCGGGTCGAGCGACGCTGCTCGGGCCGGTTCGCGTCGCCGCGCAAGAGCTTCCCGGGCTGCGGGTGCGCCTCGTCGACATCGCATCGACGGACGCCGAGCGCGATGCGGAGCGCCTCCTGGCCGAGCTGCTGCGCGAGAGTGAAGACGACGTCGTGGCGCTGCGCGGAGCGCATCGCTGGGTGGAGCACGTCGAAGCGCTCGACCTGGCCGACGCGCCGCGTATCGGGGCCGGCTCCCTCATCGTGCTGCTCGGTGGGCTCGGGCGCATGGGACGCGCGATGGCGAAATGGCTGGTCCGCGAGCGCAACGCGCGCGTCGTGTTGGCGAGCCGCAGCGCCCCGGACGCACACGACGCCGACGCGCTCGAGCCGGAGCTCTCGGAGTGGTGCGCGGTCGGTAGCGCGGAGGTGCATCGCGTCGACGTCACCGACCCGAAAGATCTCGGTCGCTTCCTCGACGACGTCGCGACCCGGCTCGGTGCGATCGATCTGATCTTCCATCTCGCGAACGAGCCTGCGCGCACGCCCCTCGATCGCTCGGATGCCGAGTCCCTGTTGTTTCCCCTGACCACCAAGGTCGGCGGTGCCCTCGCCCTGGAGCGGGCGTTGGAAGGCCACGCCCCGGTGGTCGTGGTGCTGTCGTCGTCTCTCGCTTCGCTGCTCGGCGGTCCCGGAACCGCGAGCTACACGGCGGCGAACGCATTCCTCGATGCGTTCGCCGGTGCGCGTCGGGGCGTCTGGCGCAGCGTCTCGTGGGATGTCTGGAACGACCCCGGTGCGCCCCTTGCGAACCTCCAGGCGGGTCTCGACGTGGCCGACGCCATGGAACAGCTGGAGCGCATCCTCGCGGCTGCCGAGCTTCCGCACGCCTTCGTGTCCGCGCGCGACCTCGCGCAGCGACGCCAAGAGGTCGCCGAACGCTTGCGCGCGGATCACTTCGCAGCGCGCGAGGGTTCCACCGACCACCTCGAGAGAGCGCCCCGGCCTCCGATCGGAACGCCCTACGTCGCGGCGCGCAACGAACTCGAGCAGGCCCTGGCAGAGATCTGGGCCGAGGTGCTCGGCCTGGAGACCGTGGGCGTCGACGACCCGTTCTTCGATCTCGGCGGTGACTCGCTGCTCGCGACGATGCTGCTCTCGAAGGTGACCGAGCGGTTTGCGATCGAGATCCCGGTCGATCGGTTCTTCGAGGCGCCGACCGTCGCCGAGGCCGCGGTGGTCCTAGCCGAGCAGCTCGAGGGGGAAGCCTCTGAAGACGAACTCGACGCCTTGCTGGCCGAGATGGAAGACCTCTCGGACGCGGATGCGGCGCGCCTGCTCGAGCAGGAGGACGCGTCGTGACGTCGATCGACGAACGACTCGCGGGCCTCTCCCCCGAGAAGCGTCGCCTGCTCCAGAAGCGGCTCGCCGAGCGCCGGCGCGCGGAGGCCCCGCGTGCGATCGAGTGCACCGGGGAGGCGACGGCGCCGCTGAGTTTCGCCCAGCGACGCCTGTGGTTCCTCGAACAGCTCGAACCCGGGAGCCCCGTCTACAACAACGCGAGCGCCATCGACGGATCGGGCGCGATCGTTCCCGAGCGGCTCGAGCGCGCCTTCGATGCGGTGGTGCGTCGACACGAATCCCTGCGCACCCGTTTCGTGCCGGCACCCGACGGCGAAGAGGCCATCGCGCAGGTCGCGCCCTTCGGTTCCTCGCCGGGTGGGCGGGTGGCCCTCGAGGTCATGGATCTGCGCTCGCTCGCAGCACCCGAGCGCGACGCGCGCTTGCAGATGCTGCTCGCGCGGGTTGCCGAAGAACCCTTCGACCTGGCCCAGGGACCGCCGATGCGGGCCCTGCTCGCGCTCCAGCCGGACGACCGCTGGACCCTGGCCGTGACCTTCCATCACCTCGTCTCGGATGCGTGGTCGACCCAACGATTCCTCGGTGAGCTGGTCGCCGAGTATCGCGCGGCGGCTTCGGGCGGCGAAGCGAACCTGCCCGAGCTCCCGATCCAATACGGCGACTTCGCGCGTTGGCAGCGAAGCGATGCGTGTGGCGCCGAGCTCGAACGACAGCAGAGCTGGTGGATCGAACGTCTCCACGGCGTGCCGGCAGCGCTGTCGCTGCCCCTGGACCGGCCCCGCCGCGCCACGCCGACCCATGCGGGCGACTCCCTTCGTTTCGCACTCGATCAGGAGACGACGGAGGGGCTGCGCCGCCTGGCCGCGGAGCACGAAGGAACGACGCTGTTCATGGTGTTGCTCGCGGGTTTCTCGGCCCTGCTCGCGCGCCTCACCGGCGACACCGATCTCGCGTTGGGCACGGCCGTAGGGGGCCGCAGCCGGGCCGAGACCGAGCGCCTGATCGGGCTCTTCGTGAACACCCTCGTGTTGCGCGTCGACGTGTCGGATCGGCCCTCGTTCCGCGAGCTGCTCGCCCGGGCGCGCGAAACCGCCGTGGGCGCCTTCGCCCATCCCGACGTGCCCTTCGAACAGCTGGTCGAGGCACTGCCGGTGCCGCGCGAAGCGTCGGTTCACCCGCTGTTCCAGGTGCTGTTCATGCTGCAGAACGTGCCGAAGACGGGTTCCCTCGGAGCGGCGGACGTCGAGATCGCGCCGCGAGCAACGACGAACCGACGCGCGCGCTTCGATCTGACGATGGCCTGGGTCGAGACCGCAGACGGTCTGATCGGCAACCTCGAGTACGCGACGGACCTCTTCGATCGCGCGACGATCGAGCGCTGGAGCGATGCGTACGCCACGCTGCTCGCGGGCGCGGTGGCGACGCCCGATGCCCCGATCGACGCGCTGCCTCTGGGCCTGGCGCCCTCGGTGCGCAGCGTGTCCGCGCAGGAACCGCCCAGTGAACCTTCGTCGGAAACCGTGGCGCAGCGGTTCTCGCGCAGGGCCGCGCATCGCGGGGCGCACCCGGCCGTCGGAGGCGCAGGGGGTTGGTGGAGCTATGCCGAGCTCGAGCGACGCTCGGATGCCCTCGCGCGTCACCTCGCCGCGCGTGGCGTGAGGCCCGAGACCCGGGTCGGCGTGGCCGCGGAGCGGGACGTCCCCGAATGGCTCGCGGTGCTCGCGATCTGGAAGGCCGGCGGGGCCTACGTCCCGCTCGACCCGTCCTTTCCCGAAGAGCGCCTCGCCTGGATCGTCGCGTCGAGTGATGTCGAGGTCGTGCTCACTTCCGGCGATGCCGTCTCGCTCCGGCTGCCGGATCACGTCGAAACGATCGCGATCGGGGAGTTCGACGCGGGTTCGGTGACGGCTCCGAAACTGGACGTCGCCCTTCCGGACGCCGACGCCGATCGGCTGGCCTACGTGCTGTACACCTCGGGCTCCACGGGCCGTCCGAAAGGCGTCGGCGTCTCCCATCGGTCGGCGCTCTTCTTCCTCGAGGCGATGGCCGAGCGCCTCGGTTGGACCGAGGACGTCCGCATGCTCTCGGTCACGACGCTCGGCTTCGACATCTCGTTGCTCGAGCGCTGGGGACCCCTGCTCGTGGGCGGCTCCTCGCAGCTGGTTGCCGCCGCCGACGCCGAGGACGGGACCGCGCTCGCGCGCGTGCTGGCCGAGAGCGACGCCAACGTCTTGCAGGGAACCCCGGCGACCTGGCGACTGTTGCGCGAGGCCGGCTGGCAGCCGGAGCGTCGATCGCCCCAGCTGACGGCTCTCGTCGGCGGAGACGCACTGCCCGTCGAACTCGCGCGTTGGATGGCGTCGCGCGCAGCAGCCGTGTGGAACCTCTACGGACCCACGGAGACGACGGTCTGGTCGACCGCTCACGCGTTCGATCCGGCCGCCGAGGCGGACGGCTCGCGCACGGTGTTCCTCGGAGAGGCGCTGGGCGCGACGCGTCTCGCCGTCATCGACGCGCAGCTGCGGCCCGTTCCGGTGGGCGTCTGGGGAGAGCTCGCGATCGGCGGTCCCGGGGTGGCGCGCGGCTACGAGGGGCGCGGGGCCGAGACGGCGTCGCGCTTCGTGCCGGATCCCTTCGACGCCGCGCCGGGCGCTCGCCTGTATCGCACCGGGGACGTGTGTCGCTTCCGCGCGGACGGGGGGCTGGAGTTCGCCGGTCGCAAGGACGGTCAGGTAAAGCTGCGCGGGTATCGCATCGAGACGGGCGAGATCGAGGCGCGGCTGTGCGAGACCCCGGCCGTCGAAGCGAGCGCCGTGGTGGTGGCGGGCGAGACGCTGGTGGCCTTCGTCGTGTCTTCGGGGGGCGCGTTGGACGTCCAGGCGCTCGCTACCGAGCTCGCCCGTTCGCTCCCTACCTATATGGTTCCCCGCCGCATCGAGCGGCGGGAGGCGCTCCCGCTGACGCCCAACCGGAAGGTCGACCGGCGACGGCTCGCGGAAGAAGCCCTGGCGGATCGGGCACTTCGGGTCGAGTACGTAGCGCCGCGCACCCCGACCGAGGCGGCGATCGCCGAGATCTTCGCCGATGTGCTCGGACTCGAGAAGGTGGGCGCCCGGGCCGACTTCTTCGATCTCGGGGGCCATTCGCTCCTCGCGACACGCGTCGTGTCGCGCGTTCGCGAGCGGCTCCAGCGCGAGCTTCCGCTTCGCGATCTCTTCGAGGCCCCGAGCGTCGAGGCCCTCGCCGCCCGCGTCGATCAGCTCGGAGCCGAGGGCGCCGGCGCGGCGCTGGTGGCGGTCCCGGACGGCGCGCGGCCCGAGCGCATTCCGACGAGCCACGCCCAGGAGCGCCTCTGGTTTCTCGACCAGCTGCGTCCGGGCGACGCCGCGTATGCCATCCCGCTCGTGCTCCGGCTTCGCGGCGCCCTCGATACGGATGCGCTCGCGGCGGCGCTCTCCGAGGTGGTTCGCCGCCACGAGGTCCTTCGCACGACCTTTCCGTCCCGCGACGGTCTCCCCGAGCAGCAGATCCACGGGCCCGATTCCGAACTCGCGATCCAGGCAGCACGGGTCGAGCACCTCGACCTCTCGCAGGGCGACGGCGAGACGCGTGATCCCGAAACGCGCGATGCGGCGATGCGCGACCACGCGTTCTCGCTCGCCCGGCAGCCCTTCGATCTCGGGGGCGGTCCGCTGCTGCGCGCGTCCCTGATTCGACTCGACGACTGCGAGCATCTCGCGGTGCTCGTGATGCACCACATCGTCAGCGACGGGTGGTCCGTGGGCGTCCTCGCCCGCGAGCTGACGGCGCTCTACCAGGCGCAGCTCTCGGGCACGCCGAGCCCGCTGCCGCCGCTCGAGGTGCAGTACGCCGATTGGGCGCTCTACGAGCGCGCCCTGCTCGCTGGCGGTGCACTGCAGCGTGGCGCCCAGCACTGGGCGCAGGCGCTGCGCGACGTGCCCGCGCACCTCGAACTTCCGACCCGGAGCGTCGGTTCGGAGCCCACCGGACCTTTCGCAGCGCGACAGCATCTGCAGCTCGACGCGAAACGGGTGGCTGCGGTCCAAACACTGGCGCGCGACCACGACGCGACCCTGTTCATGGTGCTGCTCGCGGCCTATGGAGCCGCGCTCTACGCCGAGGGCGCTGGCGCCGACCTCGTCATCGGTTGCCCGTCCGCCGGACGCGAAGATCCTCGGGTCGAGGCCTCGATTGGTTTCTTCGTGAACACGTTGCCCTTGCGCCTCGGTCTGCACGACCAGCAGACCCTCCGAGAGCTGATCGGGGTGGCGCGAGACGTCACGCAGGATGCGCTCGCCCACCGGCGGGTTCCCTTCGCCAAGATCGCCGAGTCCGCCGCCGTGGAGGGTCGCGTTCCCGAGTCGCTGGGCCAGCTGTGGTTCGTGCTCCAGAACGTTCCGCCGCCGGCGCTCCAGCTCGGCGATCTCGAGGTCGAGCCCCTGGCGGGCGAGGAGATCGCCGCCTTCGCGAACGGGCGCCTCCCTTCGCGCTACGACCTGAAGCTGGAGCTCCTCGAAGAGCCGGGCGGCGCGATCCGCGGCGGCTTCGAGTACCGCGTCGACCGCTTCGAAGCGACCGTCGTCGAGCGACTCACCGAGCGTTTCGTCGCGTTGGTTGCGGCGCTCGCGGACGCCCCCGACCAGACCCTGGGCGAGTGGCGCGCGAGCGCGCAGGATCGCTCGGCCGGTCAGCTCGCGAACCAGCGCCGCAGCGGCCTCGCCGCTCTGCGGCCAAGGCGTTCCGCCCGTGCCTGAACCGCGTGAACCGATGCGCACCCGTCGTTCCCTTCCGACCCGCCTCGGCGAGGGCGCCGCGCGCCGGCGCAGCTTCAAGGTCGACGCCGAGAGTCTCGTGTGTCGGGGGGATCCGGTGACGGCGACCTCGCTGCCGGCCGTGTTCGTGGCGACCCGACCCGACGTGCGTCTCGCCGAGTGGTTGGGGGCGCGACGTGATGCGGTGCACGATCTCCTGCACGCGCAGGGCGCCGTGCTCTTCCGCGGCTTTCCGCTCCGCCGTGCGTCCGCGCTCGAGCAGGTGATGCAGGCGTCGTCGGGAGCCGAGGCGGAGAGCTACGACTATCGGTCGACGCCGCGCTCTCGGGTCGAGGGGCGTGTATACACGTCGACGGACTACCCCGCAGACCAGACGATCCCGCAGCACAGCGAGCAAGCGTACAGCCGCGCCTTTCCGCGCGCGCTCGGCTTCCTCTGCCTCGCACCTTCCCGTGTCGGCGGCGCGACGCCGATCGCCGACAACCGCCGCGTGCTCGGCCGGATTCCGAAACCGGTCCGCGATCGTTTCGAGCGCCATGGCGTGCTCTACGTGCGCAACTACGGGGGCCCGCTCGACCTGGGCTGGCGCGAAGTGTTCCAGGTCGACGAGCGCGCCGCGGTCGAGGCCTATTGCGCGGCCGAGGGGATCGACGTGGCGTGGGGCGCCGACGATCGCCTGCGCACCCGACAGGTGTGCCAGGCGGTGTTCGCCCACCCGGTCACCGGGGAGGCGGTCTGGTTCAATCAGGCCCACCTCTTCCACGTATCGGCGCTCGGCGCAGCGGATCGCGAGACGCTGCTCGCCACGTGCGGTGGTGAACAGCAGCTTCCGCGGCAGGCGTACTACGGGAACGGAGACCCGATTCCCGATGCAGAGCTCGAGGTGGTGCGCGCCGCGATCGCTGCCGAGACCGTTCGCTTCGACTGGCAGGCCGGAGATCTGCTGCTCGTCGACAACTTGCTCGCCAGCCACGGTCGCGAGCCCTTCGATGGAGAGCGACGGGTCGTCGTGTGTATGACCGGTGCAGCGAGCTGGCGTCCGCACGCTGCAGGAGACGAAGCGTGAGCGCGCCGCTGAACGTCGAAGCGTCCCCGCTTTCGCCCGTGCAGCGCGCGCGGCTGCGCTGGTGCGCACCGAGTGGTGCGGACGTTCTGGTGCGCCTACGTCTCTACGCCTTCGGTGCCCTCGACCGCCCGCGGCTGGAACGCGCGTTCGAAGCCTTGCGTGCGCGTCACGAGCTGCTCGCCATGCGGGTCGCGCGACTGCCCGAAGTGGAGCAGCCGGTGCAGTTCGTCGCTGCCGAGAGCGAAGCGGTCGACGCTGGCCTCGGCGCCACCATGTCCGTTTCCACCTTCGCGACAGGACCCGGCGAGACGGCTCATCGGATCGAGATCGCACTGCCCTGGCTGCTTTCCGATGGTCCGACGCTCGAGATCCTGGCCAGCGAACTGGTGGAGCACTACGCGGACGCGCCGGAGGCACCGGGCGCGCTGCAGTTCCTCGACGTCGCGGCGTGGCAAGAAGACCTCTTCGAGAGTGACGAGGCGGCCGAGGCGCGCCGGTTCTGGTCGGAGGTCACGCCCGCCCAGCGCCGCGCGCCCTTCCCCGAAGGCGCTCTCGAAGAGACGGGCGCGCCGGCCGCGTGCGGCCCAGCGATCACCCTCTCGCGCACGCTGGAACCGGGCCGAGTGGCCGCCTTGACGGCGTGGGCCGATGCGCATGGCCTCACGCCGGATGCCTGTCTGCATGCGGCATTCTCGGCGCTCCTGTTCCGCCGCGCCGGCACACCGGTGCCGGTCGCACTCCGCATCGAGGGCCGGGATGCTCCGGAGCTCGCGGGCGCGGCTGGAGCGCTCGACCGCTGGGTGCCGGTTCCGACCGCACCGCCCGAGGCCCCGGGCGGGGAGCGTCTGTCGGAGCACGCATTGCGACTGGCGCAGGCGGAACACGAAGTGCGTCGCTGGACGGACGCATTCGACGGCACGGGTCGCGATGGTGAACGACTCGGTCCCTACGCGGCGGCCTTCGGCGCGGGACCCGAGCCTCGAGGGGTCATCGCCTCTCCCGTGACAGCCGGCGGCGTGCGCTTCGCGTTCGCGGGCGTCGACGACGGGCCGCTTCCCGCACCGCTCGTGCTCGAAGCCTCGCTGGAGCCGGCGTCGCATCCGCACTCGATCGTGCTCACCTGGCGCGCCCTGCACGGGTCTCGCGAGGCCGCCGAGCTCGACGCGCTGGCCGATCAGTACGCGCAGCTCCTCGCGAGCGCGCTCAGCGACGACCCGCCGCTCGAGTCGCTCGTGTTGTCCGATACCGCGACCGCGCTCGCGACGATCCAGGTGTCGGCGCTGTCGCCCTCCCGGCCCGTGGCGGATCGCTTCGCGGAGCAGGTGGCTCTGGACCCGACGGCGATCGCGCTGTTGGACGAAGCAGGTGCGGTCTCGCGCGAGGAGCTCGATCGGGCGGCGAACCGGATCGCCGCGGCGCTCCAGGGGGCGGGCGTCTCGCCTGGCGATCGCGTCGGCGTGGCGCTGCCTCGATCGGGTGCCGTGATCGCGGGCTTCCTCGGCATCTGGCGCGTCGGGGCCGCCTTCGTGCCCCTCGATCCCGAGCTGCCGAGTCGCGCGCTCCGTGCTCGGGCCGACGCGGGCGACCTCCGCGTCGTACTCGTCGCTTCGGATGCCGCCGACGCGTCGAGGCGATCCCTGCCCGAAGAAGTGACGCTCGTCGCGGTCGACCCCGCGGCGGAGCTCCCGCGCGACCTCTCGGCGCCGAAGGCTCCGACCCCCGCGAAAGAGCTCGCCTACGGAATCTTCACGTCGGGTTCGACGGGGACGCCAAAGCTCGTCGGCATCGAGCACGGCGCGCTCGCGAGCTACGTCGGCGCCGTCGAGTCGCGGCTCGGCGGCGAGCCGGGCTGGAGCTACGCGACGGTCTCGAGCTTCGCCTCGGATCTCGGTCACACGACGATCTTCACAGCCCTCGCCAGTGGGGGCACGCTCCACGTGGTCGGATCGGAACGCGCGATGGACCCGGATCGGATCGCGGAGCGGTTTCGCGCGGCGCCCGTCGACGTGCTGAAGATCGTGCCGTCCCACCTCGCGGCGCTCCTGTCGGGCCGGGACCCGGCCGGCGTCTTGCCGCGCCGCGTCCTCGTGCTCGGGGGGGAGCGCCTGGAGCCCGGGCTCGTCGATCGGGTCCGCGCGCTTGCGCCCGAGCTGCGGATCCTGAATCACTACGGACCCACCGAGACCACGGTCGGCGTGCTCACCCACGAGGTCGCGCCGACGCGAACGGATGCGTCTGCCCCGCCCCTGGGCGCGCCGCTTCCCGGTGTGACCGTCGAAGTCGTCGATGGCGCCGGTCGGGTGGTTCCGCGCGGTGTGCCGGGCGAACTCTGGATCGGAGGCGGCCAGCTCGCGCGCGGCTATCTGGGCGACGAGGATCAGACGGCCGCACGTTTCGTCGAGGCGGACCGCACGATTCAGGGGGACGGGGCGACGCGTCGCTACCGGACCGGCGACCGGGCGTGGATGGACGCGCTGGGACGTGTCCACTTCGGCGGCCGCATCGACGCGCAGTTGAAGATTCGCGGGATCCGGATCGAGCCCGGAGAGATCGAGCGCACGCTCATGGCGCACCCCACCGTCTCCGACGCCGCGGTGCGCGCCTTCGACGGACGACTCGTCGGCTATCTGACCGGCGCTGGTGTGGAACCCGACGAGGTGTCGCGCTGGCTC